>CAURFS010000006.1:0-19525 GCA_963523845.1 uncultured Campylobacter sp.
TCGCATAGGAAGGCTGAAAGGCATTTTACGCCCGGCGATTGCTACGCTGATGCCAAATTCCATAGGTGGACGCACGCTTGTGCTGGATGTGGGCGCTTATGTGGATTGTAAGCCTGAAAATTTGTTTCAATTCGCGATTATGGGCGAAGCATATGCCAAGGAGATTATGGGCCTAAACGCACCACGCATCGGCTTATTATCCAACGGCGAGGAGGATAGTAAAGGCAACGAGGTAACAAAAGAAACCTTTCATATGCTTAAGAAGATGCAAAATTTTATCGGAAATGTCGAAGGCAATCAAATTTTTGACGGCTCGGTAGACGTGGTCGTGTGCGACGGATTTATCGGCAACATTATGCTAAAATCTAGCGAAGGTGTCGCAAGCGCTATCGGCAAACTTATTAAAAACGAAACTAAAAAATCCCCGATCGCCATCGCAGGCTCCATCTTGATGAAGCGCGTCTTTAAAATTATCAAAAAAAGCACAGATTATGACGAATACGGCGGTGCGCCGCTTTTAGGCGTCAAAGAATGCGTCATCATAAGCCACGGCAAAAGCACCCCGAAAGCCGTTAAAAACGCGATCTTTCAGGCGCTTAAATTTGCAGATTCTAAAATCAACTCCGCGATAGAAAGCGAAATTTCTTCAAACGAGCAAAAATGAAAAAAGCCTCGATGATCTCGATCGCAGCATATGCGCCGAGCCAAATTCTAACCAATTTCGATCTTGAAAAAATGGTCGAAACCGACGACGAGTGGATCGTAAAGCGCACGGGAATTCACGAGCGCCGCATTGCAAAGGGCGAGAGTACTAGCGATTTGGGCATGAAGGCCGCAGCGCTTGCGATCGAGCGTAGCGGCTTACAAAAAAATGAGATCGATGCGATAATTTGCGCCACGATCTCGCCCGATTATTTCTGCATGCCCTCGACTGCGTGCGTCATCGCGGATAAACTGGGCTTAAATTTCGGTATTACGGCGTTTGATATAAATGCCGCCTGTACGGGCTTCATCTATCTTTTAGAGCTTGCAAAATCCCTCATCGAAAGCGGCGCCAAAAAGCACATACTGATAATCGGCACGGAAAAACTCAGCTCAATAGTCGATTGGAGCGACCGCGCTACGTGCATACTCTTCGGCGACGGCGCAGGTGCTGCGGTTATCGCGGCGCGCGACGATAATGAAATCATCGACATTCATACCGCCAGCGACGGCAGCAAGGGCGATCTTCTCATCACCGCAGCCCCGGGTAGCGTCAATCCACTCAGCCAAAAAATCATTGACGAAAAGCTAGGCTTCATGCAGATGGCGGGGCGCGAGGTCTTTAAAATCGCGGTACCGACGCTCAGTAACGACGTCGTGGAGATTTTGGAGAAAAATAAAATTTCGCCCGAGCAGGTTGATCTTTTTATCCCGCATCAGGCTAATTTGCGTATCATCGAGGCGGTCAAGGCGAGACTAGAGTTTAGCGACGAGCAGTGCGTGCTTACGATCGGTAAATACGGCAACACGAGCTCGGCGTCGATCCCGATGGCGATAAATGACGCTTACGAGAGCGGCAGGCTCAAAAACGGCTCACTTATGCTTTTAGATGCGTTCGGCGGCGGCTTTACTTGGGGCAGCGCGCTTTTGAAATTCGGTGGCAAGAGCATAAACTAGTGCTTTTTAAATTTCATTATCTTTGAATTTCGCCATATTTAAGAGTTAAAATTCCAAGCTTATTTACAAAACTAATTTCAAATTTATATTTATTCCGAGTTAGGTTTCAAAATTTTAAAATGAAGCGTTTGCGATTGAAAGCATATTATAATCTTGCGCAGTTTGCATATCGGCTTCTGCGTGAGATAGTAAAACGACGTTAGTCTTAGGTCTGCTGCTTTTTGGTGGCGGGCTTTTAGAATATAAAAGAAATCAAATATGCAATAGCTTAAATGGGTGTTAATTTCAGCTGATTCTATACATTAACGGCTTGTAATTAGCTGCGAAGCTCGGCAAGTATTTTTACGGCGGCGTATGGTGGATCTTTTTAGCGACTTACATATAGGCTGTAGAATAAAATTCAAATACCAAAACGCTCACAACAGCAAGCATCAAATTGCCTTAGATTTGAAATTTGGCATAAACGCCGGTAAATTTAATCAAATACCGCAAACAGGGCGATAAAGGATGCCATGCCATGAGTGCAGAGGCGTCGTATCTAATATTGGTTTCGTTTGCCCCCTCCAGCTATCCCCCGTTATACAATATACTCTAAAAAAGAGATAGGAAATTAGTTATCTCTATATAGATAGCGGCGAGCTGGAAGGTGTGGTCGCGTCAGCTACAGACTGAAGCGGTCAATGCGTTTAGTTTTAGTGCGAAAGCTACAGCTATTTATAGGTTTTGATGGTAGGTCCAGCTCAATGCCATTGCAAGCATTTAAAAATTTTAGCACGAAATATCATCTTGCAGTTATGGATGACAGTTATTAAAGCATATTATTGGGGCAATTTTTTATAAATTTTAAGTTCAAATTCCATTCGGATAAAATTTCGATTTATTTTTCAGAAAGCGATCTGAAATTATTTAAAATTCCTCCGCTAGCTTGGACTATCTAGCGTTTTGTTAGTGCGCCAGGTTTAAAATTTTAAATAACGTAAAATCCCAAATTCTCGTGTTTAAGGATAATTTTTCTGATCTCTTTTAGTAGGCTGAGAGAGGCTTCGATTTCTACGCGGCGGGTGCTTACGCTCTCGACGTTTGCGCCTACGCTTACGCCTTTTGCGAGGGCGTATTTATAGATGAAATCAAACATCTCTGCGCACAGCGCTGTTGAACTTTGCAAGATATCGACGCTGCTTTGCAGCCGCTGCTGCAAAAAATCTGGCACCGAGATGCCAAGCCACTTCATAAACTCAAGCGTCTTTAGGCTGCCGCACGGCGTGAAAGTAAAGATTATCGGCACCTTTTTGCACTCCAAAGCGGCGTAATCGTCGATGAAATCTTTGGCATTTTGCACATTATAAACCGCCTGAGTGATAAAAAATTCGCACCCGTCCGCAGTCTTCTCCGCGATTTTTAGGTGCTCGTCGCGGCTTTTTTCATGGCGCTCAGGAATGCAGATGCCGCCTAGGCAAAGATGCGGCGCCACGAGTCGCTTGAGCTCATAGGCGCGGCTTAGATGCAGTTTGCATTCTTCGTTTTTAGAGCTCGTCCCCACGAAAACACCGAGCCCGCTTGCGGCATGCTTTAGAATTTCGCAAAATTCCGCTTCATCATATTTGCCTACCGCGCGGTAGATGATCGCTTCTTTATCAGTGTGTAGATACTGCGTGTAATAGTGCGCAGGATCGATCGTATGCACAAAAGGAAAGGTCCGCTCATCTTTTGTGCGCGCGCTTTCATCTTGTAGATCGTAGATGACGATGCCGTCGCATTCGCATTCGCTTAGGCGTTGCGACCACGCCGTACCTAGGCGCTCGAGCTCGTCTTGAGAGGACGTGATTTTAGGCGGGACGATGCCGTAGAGCAAAATTCCGCTTTTTCCGTTTCTAATTTTTTCTTTTAACACTTGCCATTCCTTGATTTTTCGCGCATTTTAGCAAATTTAAATTTAAAAATTTAAATGATATAATGCCGAGCAAATTGCAAATTTAAGGAACGCAATGAAAACGCTTCAAGAAAATTTAAAGCTTTTTTATCTGGGGCTCGAAAACGGCGAGCCGTTTTTGTATAAAAACAGGGATCTGACGACGCACGCGCTCATCATAGGAATGACCGGCAGCGGTAAAACGGGACTTGGCATCACGCTGCTAGAGGAAGCCGCGATCGATAATATCCCATCCATCATCATCGACCCGAAAGGCGATCTAACGAATTTAGCTCTTACCTTCCCGCAGATGAGGGCCGAGGATTTTGAGCCCTATATCGACGAGGCCGAGGCGCAAAACAAAGGTCTTAGCGTGCGCGAGTACGCCGAGCAGACCGCAAATACTTGGCGCGAGGGGATCGAGGGCTCGTATCAAGACCTGGCGCGAGTGGAGCTTTTGAAAAACAGCGCCGATTTTAGAATTTATACGCCCAAATCAAGCGCGGGTCTTGGAATCAGCCTGCTAAGCGACTTTGAAGCGCCGAAGGGCTTAAACGAAGAGGATTTGAATAACTACGTCGGCGGTATCGCCACTAGCGTGTTAAGCCTCGCAGGGATTAGCAGCGATAATCTCAGCTCGCCGGAATTTTTGCTGATCAGCCAAATTCTGTCTTATCATTTCGGCAGGGGCGAGGGGGTGAGCGTGGTGGATCTCATCGCGCAGATCGGCAACCCGCCATTCGATAAAATCGGCGTTTTCGACGTTAATACCTTCTTTCCGAGCGATAAGCGAATGGCGCTTGCGATGAAGATTAACGCGCTCATCGCAAGTCCGAGCTTTAAGCTTTGGTGCGAGGGCGAGCGGCTAAATATCGCCAAGATGCTCTTTGATGAAAACGGCAGGGCGAGGGCGAATATATTTTCCATCGCACATCTAAACGACGATGAGAGGATGTTTTTCGTCACGCTACTTTTGGGCGAGATGATCAAATGGATGCGCACCACCAGCGGCACGAGTTCCTTGCGCGCAGTGCTTTATATGGATGAAATTTACGGCTTCTTCCCACCAAACGGCAATCCGCCGAGCAAAACCCCGATGCTTACGCTGCTAAAGCAGGCTCGTGCTTTCGGCCTTGGTTGCGTTCTATCGACGCAAAACCCGGTCGATCTCGATTACAAGGGGCTTAGCAATATCGGTACGTGGTTTATCGGGCGCTTGCAGACCGCGCAGGATAAAGAGCGCGTCATCAGCGGCTTAAGCGGCATCGGCTCAAATCCGATTGATAAAAGCGTTCTGATGGAGAAAATTTCAAATCTTAAAAAGCGAAATTTTTTGGTAAAAAACATCAATGAGGACGTGCTGCGGATAATCGAGACGCGCTTTGCGCTAAGTTATTTAAAGGGCCCTTTAAGCAACGAGCAAATTTCAAATTTAATGAAAGACAAAAAGGCTGAAATTTCATCCGTGTCGGGCGCCACTCAAGGCGTCAAATCCGCCAGCGCCGCCAAGCCTGTAGTTTCTGCTGAAATTTCGCAGCTTTACAGCTACGGCGCGAGCCTTGAGCTAAGCCCGTATCTGTATGCAAGCGCAAAGATGCGATTTTGTGACAAGGGAGTCGATTTTACGCAGCAGCGCTCCTTTTTGCTTTCGCTTTCGGACGCAAGCGAAATAGATTGGAATGAAGCAAGCACGCGAGAAGTTGCAAATTTAAGCGGACAGGAGCAGGCAGGCTCGCTTTACGGCGTGCTTCCTAGCTTCATCGCGGGCGCAAAAAATTTAAACGCTCAGCTTAAAAGCTTTAAGGAGTGGCTCTACCGCAACGAAAAGTTAGAACTTTTTAGCGCGCTTGATCTGCTCTCAAAACCGGGCGAGAGCAAGGAGGAATTTTTTGTGCGCCTAGGCGATAAGGCAAACGAAATTTTAGAGGCCAAAACCGACGAGATCGCGGCTAAATTTGAAAAGGAAAAGGCGCGCCTTGAGGATAAAATTTCTCGCGCTAGCGAAAAATATGAGAAGGAAAAGGGCGACGTGCTAAGTCGCGGGGTGGATGCGGCGCTAAACATAGGCGGAGCGATCTTAGGCGCGTTTTTAGGTCGCTCGCGCAGCGCTAGCAATATCTCTAAAGCGATCAGCGGCGCCAAGAGCGCGCATAAAATTTTAAATGAACGAAGCGAAGCCAAAAATGCCGAAAATAGCCTAAGCGCGCTGCAAGAGGAGCTGGAGGTGCTTACACAGAAATTTGAGGCCGAAGTGGACGCGCTAAAACAGAGCCTGGATCTAAAAAATATCAAGCTTGAAACGAAGGAAATCGCGCCTAAGAAAACGGACATCTACGACGAGAAAATTTCGCTACTTTGGAAGAGCTAAAGGGAGAATTTTATGGATAAACTTAGTGAAATTTTAAATATCATATACGCCGCTCTCTGCGATCCTAGCTCAAAATATTTTCTAGGAGATGAGCATGGAATTCTAGGAAGGGGAATTCTTGGAATTTTATATAGGACATTTACGGCGCCGAATTTTTGGTGCTACTTTGCTGCGTATCTGATCGCTGCGATCCCTTTTGGGCTACTGATCGGCAAATACCTCGGCGGCGTGGATATCAAAAGCGAGGGCAGCGGCTCCATAGGCGCTACCAACGTCCTTCGCGTCTTAAAAACTCGCGATCCGCAAAAAGCAAAAAAGCTCGCGATCCTCACCGTCGCTTGCGACGCGCTAAAGGGCGTCCTGCCGATACTGATCGCGCGAGCCTTGGGCTTTGATCAAAACGTACTGTGGGGTATGGCGGTCTTTGCGGTGCTTGGGCATTGCTTTAGCCCGTATCTAAAATTTAACGGCGGCAAAGGCATTGCTACGGGAGCCGGCGTGCTTGCTTGCTTCATCCCTATCGAGCTTATCATCGCGCTTGCAGTTTGGTTCGTAGTCGGCAAGACGGTTAAAATTTCATCCGTAGCATCGCTTGCAGCTGCGCTTGCGCTAGTTATTGCAAGCTACGTGATCCATCCGCAGATGCCCGCGATCAACACTCATGCGCCGATCTTTCTGATAGTTTTCATCGTATTTTACAAACACGCGCCGAATATCGCAAGATTGCTTAAGGGCGAGGAAAAGCGCGTAGTATGATTAAAATTTTAATCGAAAAGCTGGAATTCGGCGCGATAATCGGGACGTTGGATTTTGAGCGCAAGCGCGAGCAGCGCGTGTGGGTGTGGGCGAAGTTCGGAGCGGAGGAATTTATCGATTACGCGCGGGTTTGCGAATATATCAAAGCGGAGCTTCGCGAGAAAAAATTTCGCCTCGTGGAGGACGCGCTAAAATACTTCGCGCAGGAGTTTCACTCAAAATTTCGCTCGATGGATTATTTTTATATGAAAATTTTAAAGCCCGAAATTTTACAAGATGCAAGCGTCGGCGCGGAAATAGAGATAAAATTTTAAAATTTCTTTAAAAAATCTTGAAATTTTGCTTAAAATATGTTAAAATCGCCGCAAAATTTTAAGGCAAGGAAATTAAATGAGAATTTTAATAGTCGAGGACGAGGTGACTTTAAACAAGACGATAGCGGAGGGCCTGATGGAGTTCGGCTATCAGACGGATACTTCCGAGAGTTTTAAGGACGCAGAGTATTATATCGGCATTAGAAATTATGATTTGGTGCTAACCGATTGGATGCTAGCTGACGGCAACGGCATCGATCTCATCGCATTGGTTAAGCAAAAATCCGCGCGCACCTCCGTCGTCGTGCTATCTGCAAAAGACGATAAAGAAAGCGAGATCAAAGCACTTCGCGCGGGTGCGGACGATTTTATCAAAAAACCTTTCGACTTTGATGTTTTAGTAGCACGCCTCGAGGCTAGACTTCGCTTTGGCGGCTCAAATATCATCAAAATCGACGATCTCATCATCGATCCGGATGAGGAAAAGATCACATATCTAGGTCAAGAGATCGAGCTTAAGGGCAAGCCGTTTGAGGTGCTAACTCACTTGGCGCGCCATAGCGATCAGATCGTCAGTAAAGAGCAGCTATTAGATGCCATCTGGGAGGAGCCTGAGCTCGTTACGCCAAACGTCATCGAAGTAGCGATCAATCAAATCCGCCAGAAAATGGATAAGCCTCTAAATATCTCTACGATCGAGACCGTTCGCAGACGTGGATATAGATTTTGCTTTCCACAAAAAGCCTAAGAGTCCGCTTTGTAATACAATTAGCATCCGCTTCGTTGATGCTAATTGTCATTTTTTCGGTAATGCTCTATAATTATATGAGAATTACCATCTTCGAAACTCCAGTTCAAAATTTAATCCAAAGAGCACAAAAAATCGTAGAAGCCTCCGTGCCGCCTGAGAAAATTTCATCTTTTTTACAAGACGCATCCGGTGAATACGAAAGCAAAATCATCGAAAACGAAAGTATCAATAAGCCTAAATTTATTGAAAGCTCCGAGGATGGCAAGAGCTATTTACAGCTGCACTACCCTTATGGTAAGGATAAAATTTTAAGCATCAAAGCAGACGTGAGCGTCTATGCAAACATCGTAAATCAAATACTCATCGACATCATTTTGGTAAATTTGACTATGATATTTTTAGTGGTATTTTACGCGATGTTTCTCTCGCGCATGCTGCTGATGCCGATTAAGCTGATCAGCCAAAGGCTCGCTTCTGTGGATGAAAAATTTCTAAAGCCGATTGACGGGGCCGAAATCCCGAGCGAGTTTAATATGCTTTCAAACAGCATTAACCGCCTACTTGAGCGTATCGAGACCTTCATTTTGTATCAAAAAGAGCTTTTTATCGGTATCGCGCACGAGCTTAAAACTCCGCTTGCGGTGATGAAAACCAAAAACGAAGTGACGCTGATTAAACCGCGCGAGAGCGAGAAATATATCGAGGCGCTTAAAAATAATAACGACTCGATCGATAGTATGAATAAGATGATCAGCTCAATCCTAGAGATTGGGCGGCAGGAGGGGGCGCAGTTCGAAGCGCCCGAGCAGACCGACATAATCGCCTATCTCAAGGAGCTCTGCGTAAATTTCACGATTTTAGCGCGTACGGCAGGCAAGGATTTGACGATGGATCTTAAGCCTGAACAGCTTGAAATTTCGGTGCAGAAAAGTCTCTTTATGCACGTGATTCAAAATTTCGTCCAAAACGCTATAAAATTTTCTCCCGATGGTGAAAAGGTGTTGATCGAGAGCGAAATTTCGGACGGAAATTTCATAGTGCGGGTCGCAAACAAAGGCGAGCCGCTTAACGAAGAGATCGATTATTTTGTTCCTTTTAAGCGCTACGGCAGCAAACCGGGAGCCGGGCTCGGGCTATTTTTAGCCAAAAATGCTGCTCAAGCGATGGGCGCGCAAGTGGATCTTAAAAACGACAAAGGGCGCTCGCTAATCGTCGCGATTTTCAAACTTCCGTTAAAAAATTTAAGAAATAGCCCGAAATTCCGCTATTTTAAAACAAAATGAAGCTTTTTATGGTATAAACGCCATAAATTTTTTCGTAAGGTAAAATTATATGTCATTGTTGATTACAAAAGAATGCATCAGTTGCGACGCTTGCCGCGAGGAATGCCCTAATGAAGCGATTTTTGAGGATGAGCCGATATACATCATAGATGCCGATCGATGCTGTGAGTGCGTAGATGATTACTCTGAGCCCGCTTGCATCGTGGTTTGTCCCGTCGAGTGTATCATCACCGATCCCGATAATATCGAGACGGCGGACGAGCTGAAATACAAACACGTCCATATGGAAATTTAAATGCCCAAGCGTGTCGCCGTCATAGATCTGGGCTCAAATTCCGCCAGAGCCGTGATTTTCGAGCGCACGAGTAGGCTCGGATTTTTCATTTTGGCCGAGCATAAGATCAAGATCCGCCTAGGCGAGGGCGCTTACGAAAATGGCGGAATTTTAACCACCGAAGCGATGCAAAAATGCCTGCTGGCGTTTAAAAAATTTAAAACCCTGGTATGCAATTACAAGGCCAAGCGCGTGCTTTGTATCGGTACCTCCGCGCTTCGCGATGCGCCGAACGGGAACGAGTTTATAAATCTCATACGTAAGCAAACGGGCATCACGATCCGCAAGATAGACGGGCAGATGGAGGCGTATCTGGGTGCTTATGCGGCGCAGAATTTGCTTAGCGACTTTTCCGAGGGCGTTACGCTTGACATCGGCGGCGGCTCGACCGAGCTTGCTTACATCAAAAACGGCAGGATAGAAAATAAAATTTCTCTAAATTTAGGCACGGTTCGGCTAAAGGAGCTGTTTTTCGACCGCGGCGACACGAAGGGGCTGGAGAAATACATAAACAGCGCGATCTCGCAGCTCGGTGCCGAGTTTCGTACGCAAAATTTAATCGTAATGGGCGGCTCCGCGCGAGCGCTTTCCGGCGCCGTGATGAGCCTGCAAAACCACCCGCTAAAGATCGTGCATAATTTCAGCTACGATTATGAAAAATACGCGCCGTTTTTTGCCAAGCTGATGAGCGCAAAGACGCTTGATTTGGCGAAATTCCCGATCAAAAAAGACCGCTACGACACGATAAGAGAGGGCGCCATTATCTTTGATAAGATCGTAAGGCGCCTAGGGGCGAAAAAGATCATCACCAGCGGTGTGGGAGTGCGTGAGGGGGCGTTTTTAAGCTCGATTCTGCACGGCGCAAACCTGCCTAGAGGCTTTAATCCGAGCCTAAGAAGCCTTAAAGATCGCTTCGCTTCCGAGCCGAGCGAGGCTCCGAAGTTCGCAAAGGCGCTGTTTTGCGCGCTATCGCCTCTACACGGCTTGGGCGAAAAATATATTAAAATTCTGCAAACTGCGGCGTCGCTTTGCGAGATCGGGCGGGCGATCGGTTTTTATGCCAAGCACGAAACCAGCGCGGATATGGTGCTCGGCGGGCTGAACTACCGCACGACGCACAAAGAAAAGGCGCTCATAGCCGCGATCATCTCGATGCACGGAAAGCGCGAGCTAGGCGCTACGTTTGCGCCTTTGAGCGCGATTTTGCCGGACGTCGCCAAGCTTGCCTGGCTCAGCTATATTTTGGAACTTGCGCGCCTCTTAAGTGAAAACGCGCTAAAAAATTTAGAATTTTGCTTTGAAAACTCCACTCTTAAAATCTCCGGCGCGGATAATTTGATAATGCTTAAAGGAAGCCTTAAAAAGCTCTCAAAGCCTGCGATTTTCGCCGTAAATTTCGTCTAAATTTAGTCTTAAATTTAACTACTTGCCCCGTATTTGCAGAGCTGCTTTAAATTTTATTTAGCCGCGTTGCGCCTCTTTGCGAAAATTTTAATCAAACGTGCGTGCAGGTTTGGTTTATCTTTTAGTTTGAAATTTTAACTCCTGTAGCGAGATTTGCGAGCTACGCTCATACACATAGCGATTAAATTTCATTTTTTTTTAAAATTTTATTGCGCGGTTTGCAAGACCTCGCGGTGCTATCCGCGACTCTTGCGACTGAATTTAAATTACGATTCACTCCGTACGGAGCGCTGTTTTGCGGGTGGGTAAGCGGATTGTAAGGTGGGTAAGTAAACAGGCGCGAGAGCAGGCGAGCGAGTTGGTTGGCGGGCAGGCTGGATGCACGGGCGGAGCGGTGAAATTTAAAACATTTGCGCCGCGCGGTATCTTGCAAGCCACAAATCATTTGATAGCGCTCGTCAAATCGCGGTTGTGCGGCTAAATTTTATATCGTGCAAATTTATAACCAAGCGATAATCAAACGGCGTGGCAAAATTTAATTGAGTTAAATTTTAAATCACTCAAATTTAAAACGGCGACGAGAAATCGCGCCGGAGCAAGAATGCTTGGCTATCTGCGTAGCGCTCCGGTGATTTGCGCAGCGTCATAGCGATACGCGCAGTGTCTTTGGGCGATCTGTGCAAGCGCTCTAGATTTCGTACAGCGCCTCAGAGCCGATCCGTAAAAGTACCATGGCGGCTATCCGTGCAGCGTCTAGACCGATCCGCAGAAGCATGCCCCGACATCCGCGGAAGCAGCCCTGAGTGAGCCCTAAAATCGCCCCAGAGCCTCTTTGACGTGATCCTCCGCCATGTCGATATTCCACATCGTCTCAAAGACGAGATCGATCTCTACCTCGCCGATGCCCTCCACGCTCTCGGCACCCGCGCGCACCCATTCCACCATCATCTCATGCAGCGGGCACGACTGAGTCGATAGCGTCATCGTGACTTTGGCGTTGTTCGCCTCATCTACCGCTACGTCGTAGATGAGCCCCAGCGACACGACGTCAAAGCCCACTTCAGGGTCCACCACGGCGCGAAGTGCGTCGTAAATTTGCTCCTTCGTTACTTTCATTTTTCCTCTCCAAATTTTATGTAGTTAAAGATATTTACGATGTTGATTAGCACCAAAATTATGCTTGCCGCTTGCAAGATCACCGCAGGCGTTAGCGCTCCGAAGCCCGCGCACGCAAGCGCTAAGACGTTTGGCACGCAGGCTGCGTAGGCGATCTTTTTGATTATCATATCCTCAAGCATAGGGATTTTGCGCTTGCCCACGAAGGGCGAGACGTAGTGATACCAGATGAGAAAGGGCGCGATTTTATAAAGGTGCGCGACGATGAAGGCAAACAAAAAGCCGTATAGCAGCCCAAACGCCGCCAAATCTGCGCGACCTGCAAGCCAAAATGCCGCGCTAAATACCAAAGCCGCTAGCGATATATAGACGTTTAAATTCCAATAATCGATCGCTTTTCGCACGCGCCTAGCCAGGATATAGATCGCCTGAGCCGCAAAGCTCGCAAGCGCAGCAAGTGCGATGAAAATTCCAAAGCTCTTTAGCAAAAACAGCCCCGCGAGCAGATACAGCGCCAGCGAAGCTTTTGCCAGCGCGAAGCTTAGATCGTGCGCCAGGCTAAACATCGGCAGCAGCACGCACGCAGCGCCTACGATGACGAAAAATACAAAGCCCAGCACGAAGTATATGTGATAGGATAAAATTTCTGAAAAATATACTCCGAAAATCTCCACGCCGCTAAGCGCTAGCACGAGCGCGAAGCCAAGGCTGATCCCTACTGCCAAAAACGCAGCCGAAATCGCAAGCGCTACGGCAGGGAAGCTCCATTTGGGCGTGCCGATGAAGCTTAGCGCGTAGCAGATCGTAAAATAAAATAGACTAAGCAGCAAAACGCCGCCGCCTGCGTGCATCAAAGGGATGCTTGAAAGCAGCAACCCCGCGCTTAGCAGAGCCACGCCCGCGCCGTAGGCGAGGAGATTTAAAAACGCAAATTTGACGGTGAAAAATTCCTTTTGGATGATGACGGAGGTGAGCTGATAGAGCGCTCCGATGATTATGCTGATTACAAATCCCAGCAAAAATACGTGAAAAAAGCTCGCCGTCTGCGGCGCTTGGATCGCACCGAAATCGGCCTTTAAAAAGCTCGCCGCGCTTAGCAGCAAAAAGATAAAGCCGCAGATGAAATAGCCGCCTACGATGCGAAACGGCGGCGAAAAGGTCGTGATATTCATCTAAATTTTAAAACTCTTTAGCCGTGGCACTTCGCGTCGGTATCAAAGCCCTCATTGATTACGCCCGGTTTTAGGCTGATGGTGAGCTTGACCGCGTCGCCGTCCAGATCCTCGCGGACAATGTCAAATTTAGACTCGATCTTCGGGATCAGCCCCATCGGAAATTTATGATTGACCATAACGACCTTTTTCGTTTCGTCTTTTACGAAATTTAGCGCCACCAGCGCATTTACCATCGGCTCGGGCGGGACGCATTTGCGCGAATCAAAGCCGATGTACTCCACGCCGCCTTGTGATTTTTTATAAAATTTCACCGTAGCGCCCGCCGCATCAAACTCTTGCCAGTCTGTGAAAAAATCCATACCGGGTCCTTTTTTTAAAATTTCGCGCGATTATATAGTAAATTTTAAAATTTTGAAATGAGGCAGATCAAGTCCTATTCGGAATTTGTAAATTTAGCCGAATTTTAATACACTACGCGTTAAAATTTTAAATCCGAGGACCATTATGCAGACCATCACGATCATCGATACGTTCGGCTTTTTTTTCAGACTCTACTACGCTATGAGCGGGCTTAAAACCAAAGACGGCAAACCCAGCGGCATGGTGAGCGGATTTGCGAGCTTCATCGCAAATCTTTCGAAGGAATTTAAGAGCGATTATATAATTTTCGCTCTGGATAGCAAGGGCAAGACCTTTCGCTCGGATATCGACCCCAACTACAAAACCAACCGCCAAGCCCCGCCGCCCGCGCTTTTGCAGCAACTGCCGGTCTGCATCGAGATGATCGAAAAGATGGGGCTTTACTCGCTCGGATGCGAGGGCTACGAAGCGGACGATCTCATCGCAAGCGTCGTTAAAAAGTACGGCGCCACGCATAAAATCAACATCGTTACCTCCGACAAGGATCTGTATCAGCTCATCGGCGAAAACGTTAAAATTTACAGCCACGGCAAAAAGATGCTTTACGGCAGAGAGGAGTGTTTGCAGCGCTACGGCGTCTATCCCGAGCAGATCGTGGATTTTTTGGCGATCTGCGGCGACAGCGCCGATAATATCCCGGGCGTGCGGGGCATCGGCGACAAGGGGGCGAAGAAGCTTTTAGACGAATGGGGCTCGCTCGATGGGATCTATTCAAATTTAGACCGCCTGCCGCAAAACAAACAGCGCGAGTATCTGATAGAAGGGAAGCAGAGCGCCTACATAAGCAAGCGCCTGGCTACGCTTTACGACGAGCTGGAAATACCGCCTTTAGAGGACGCAAAATTCCCACAGCAAAATCCGCTTTTTAAAATCCGCGAAATTTTAAAAGACTACGCGCTAAATAGGCTTCTTTCAGCGTTAAGCTTGCAGGAGCAAAACGGACTTGATCTTTGGAGCGAGGGCAAAAGCGCGGGCGCAAAAAGCTCCGTTTTGGGCGCGGGCGGAAAGGGCTTCGGCGTAGAGGCGTCTTGCGGCGGATCTATCTTGGACGCTACGGTAGGGGGGCTAGACGGGCAAAATTCTATCCCTAGCGGCTCCGCTTGCGGCGGGCAAAGCTGCGAGAGCGCTTTTAAAATGCCCTTTGAGCCTGTTTGCATTACCGATGCAGTGGAGCTTGCGAGGCTGTGCGAGAGTATCGACGCCGAGACCTTGGTGAGCTTCGATACGGAAACCACTAGCGTCGATAGCAAGAGCGCCAAGATCGTGGGCTTTTCGTTTGCGTTTAATGAGGAGCGCGCCTACTACGTCCCGCTCGCGCATAGCTATTTGGGCGCTCCGGCTCAAATCTCTTCGGACGCGGCAAAGGCTGCGATCGGCTCGCTGTTTCGCGGATATGTCGTGGGGCAAAATTTAAAATACGATTTTGAGATCGTGAAAAATAATTTTAACATTGAGCCGCCTGCGCGCTTTGCCGATACGATGGTGCTAGCGTGGCTGCTCGATCCCGCAAACGCCGTGGGGATGGACTCTATCTCGCCGCGGTATCTTGGGTACGAGACCGTGCATTTCGGCGACGTCGTCAAAAAGGGCGAGACCTTCGCCTCCGTGGAGCTGGACGCCGCTACTATCTATGCGAGCGAGGATGCGTGGGTGACTCTGAGGCTGTATTTTAAGCTCAAACAGCTGCTCGAACCCGCGCTTTTTAAGCTCGCACAGGAGCTTGAGTTTCCATTCGTGCGGGTGCTTTGGCAGATGCAAAGATGCGGTATCAAGATCGACGCGGAGATGATAAAGAGCCTTATCGGGCGCAACGAAAAGTCCCTACGAGCGCTCACGGATGAAATTTACGAGCTTTGCGGCGAGCAGTTTAATATCAACTCTCCCGCTCAGCTCGGCGCCGTGCTTTTCGAGCGGCTCGGGCTTCCTGCCGCAAAGCGTACGAAGACGGGCTACAGCACCGATGAAAGCGTGCTAAAGGATCTTACGGCGCTACATCCCGCGGTGGGTAAAATTTTAGACTACCGCGAGCTGTTTAAGCTGCAAAGCACCTACTGCGAGCCGCTGCTACAGCTTGCCCTTGCAGATCCGCAAAACCGCGTCAGATCGAATTTTTTGCAGACCGGCACGGCTACCGGGCGGCTAGCGAGCAAAAATCCGAACCTACAAAATATCCCAGCGCGCGGCACGTTTGCGAAGAACGTACGGGACTGCTTCCTAGCAGACGAGGGTTACTCGCTGATCTCGCTTGATTACTCGCAGATCGAGCTGCGCCTGCTCGCGCACTTTTCGCGCGATCCTGCGCTTTTGGCGGCGTTTAGGGCGGATGAGGACATTCACGCGCGCACGGCGATCAGTATTTTCGGCGACGCGCAGCCCGCGCACCGCACGATTGCAAAGAGTATAAATTTCGGCCTAATCTACGGCATGGGCGCGGGCAAGCTAAGCGACAGCCTAGGCATCGCGCGCGCCGAGGCGAAGGGCTATATCGAGCGCTATTTCGCGGCGTTTTGCACGATCAAGGATTTTTTGCAAAGCATAAAATCGGACGCGAAAGCGCACGGCTACGTAAGCACGCTTTTTGGGCGCAGGCGCTATTTCGACTTCGCAAATGCGCGCAACAACATGGTCTATGCGAGCTACGAGCGCGAGGCGGTGAATACGAAATTTCAAGGCTCCGCCGCCGACATCATCAAAAAGGCGATGGTTGAGATTTCGCCGCTGCTAAATGATGAGGCGCGGCTAATTTTGCAGATCCACGACGAGCTGATCTTCGAGGTGCGGGACGATTTGGCACAGAGCTTCGGCGAGCGCGCGCAGGAGATAATGCAAAGTGCGGCGAGCCTAAACGTGCCCTTAAAGACGAGCCTAAACATCGCCAAGCGCTGGGGCGAGCTGAAGTAATTCCGCTAAATTTAAAGCGCGGCTAAAATTTTAAGCGGAATTTAAACGGCGCGCGGAATTTTAAATTTTGAGCAGGACAGAGCCTAAATTCGCTTGTTTGATAAATTTAATCGCTCTAAATTTAAACCGAGCGACTATGAGCGATTGGCGCGGTGCGGCACAGATCGTCGCCGTCTTTAAATTTTTGATTAAATTTAAGCTCTCCGCTTGGCAATATCAAACGGCGGTTAGATAGATTTATCCGAATTAAATTTAAACAATGTGTTTTAGTAAGAGGTCTGGGTAAATCTTGCCGTGCGTATAAATTAAAATTTCATTTAAGCGGCGTAGTGGCGGAATTTTTAAATTTAAATTTTTACGCAAATCCGCGCGCCTCGTAAAATTTAACGAGTGAAAATTCATACAAAATTTAGCCCGCGAGAAAATGGACATAGGTTTTGCGAAAAGCGATTTTTGTAAGATGAGATGATCGGCGGCGGGTCTTTTTAAACCTGCCCTGCGTGCCACTTCGTAAAGACCGCGCCCTTATAGTCTCACGAGCGAAGCTATAAGGATTTCGGACTAAATTTTGGCATGAATTATGCGCGCCTACGTAAATTTTTACAAGCCTGCGTAGAAATTCCGCGAGCTTGCGCAAATTTCGCGCCGCCTATTTTTTAGATTTTTCTAGCGCGGCGGTAAGGTCGGCTATGAGATCGTCAGCGTTTTCGATGCCTATGGCTAGGCGCAGCAAATTTTGACTGATGCCGATGCGCTCTTGCAGCTCGCGCGGATAGCTCTCGTGCGTCATCGACGCTGGGTGGCAGATCAGGCTCTCTACGCCGCCCAGGCTCACGGCTAGATCAAATAGCTCAAGGCTGCGCGCAAAGGTTTTATAGTCGTATTGCGGCTTAAGCACTATCGAGATGACCGCTCCGATACCGCTAGCTTGGCGATTTTGTATCTCTTTTTCGTTAGCCGAATGCGAGCCTGCAAAATTTACCGCCTCTACCGCAGGATTGCCGCGTAAAAATTCTATTATTTTTAGCGTATTTTCGCTCTGGCGGTCGAAGCGCACGCTTAGCGTTTTAAGCCCGCGTATGAGCGAATACGCGTCGGTAGGCGATAGCGTCGCGCCCAGAGTGTTTTTCATAAACTGAATTCTTGCGGCAAGCTCATCATCGTTCGTCGTAACGATGCCGGCGATCAGATCGGCATGCCCGCCTATGTATTTGGTCGCGCTATAAACCACGACGTCTGCGCCGTGCTCTAGCGGGCGCTGATAATATGGGGTCAAAAAGGTATTATCCATAACCACAAGCGCGCCGTTTTTGTGCGCGAGCTCGCTGATGCGCTCAATATCGGTTACTCGCAAAAGCGGATTTGATGGCGTTTCGATGAAGACCATTTTGACGTCGCTCGGAATTTCGCTGATCTAATTTAGATCGTCCACTAAGTCGTAATTGACCCCTTGATTTTTAAAAATCCCGCTTACGTAGCGATAGGTGCCGCCGTAAACGTTGTTATTTAGTAGCACGCGATCGCCGCTTTTAAGCAGCGCGAATGCAGCGCTCGTAGCTGCCATACCCGAGGCTAGCGCGAAGGCGTATTTGCTGCCTTCAAATTTTGCGAAAAGTTCCTCGAAGGCGTTGCGCGTAGGATTTGCGCCGCGCGAGTAGGCGTATTTGCCGAAATCATCCAGGCTTTCTTGCACGAAGGTGCTGGCTAGATATATCGGCGGAATCACCGCGTTGTAGGGGTTGGACTTAGCCTCTATGCCCTTTACGATTAGGGTATCTATTTTCATCTTTTCTCCTTAAAATTTAATGGATTTAAAAGCTCATCGCTCCGATAAATTTAGCTATGCGCTCGTCGCTGCTACCGAAGAATTCCTCTGCGTCGCCGTCGAATGCGATAACTCCGCCGTCTAAGAATAAAATTCTATCTGCGATCTTGCGCGCAAAGCCCATATTGTGCGTGACGATGATGAGCGAGCGATCCTCTGCGGCAAGCTCGGCGATAGTCTTTAGCACCTGCGCCTCAAGCTCGGGATCAAGCGCGCTCGTAGGCTCGTCCAGTAGTAAAAACTCAGGCTGCATCGCAAGCGCCCGCGCGATCGCCACGCGCTGGCTCTGACCGCCGGAGAGGCGAGCCGGATACGCGCCAGCTTTATCCGCCATGCCGACCTTTTTTAGCAGCGCCATTGCATTTGCCTCGGCAAGCTCGCGTGGCTGTTTTAGCACGTGTACGGGCGCTTCGATGACGTTTTGCAAGACGTCGAGGTGCGGAAAGAGATTGAAGCTTTGAAAAACCATGCCCGTATGCGCGCGGAACGGATGATACTCGCTTGTTTTATGCGGAGCATCGAAATTTATCTTAAACTCGCCTAGCTGTAGCTCGCCGCCGCTTGGAATTTCGAGCAGATTTATGCAGCGCAGCATCGTGGATTTGCCGGAGCCGGAGCTTCCTAAAATCACTGTCGTTTGCCCGTCGCGAAATTCTAAGCTTAGCCCATTTAGCACGACGTGATCGCCAAAGCGCTTAGTTAAGTTCTTAAATTTTATCATCACACGAACCTTGAAAATCGTCGCTCTAGCTTGGATTGTAAGAACGTAAGAAGGGTGCAGACTGCTAGATAAAATAGCGCCGCCAGCACGTATAACGTGAGCGGATCGAATGCCCGTGCGGCGATACGTTGAGCGACCATAAACATATCGACCATCGTGATCGAGGCTACGAGCGAAGTGTCTTTAAGCGTAGAGATAAATATATTTGATAGCGGCGGCAGCGATATGCGAGCGGCTTGCGGAGCGATAATGCGGCGCAGAATTTGAGCGTAGCTCATGCCTAGCGAGGTAGCCGCCTCCCATTGCCCCTTTGGCACTGATAGGATCGCAGCTCGCACCGCCTCTGAAGCGTAAGCGCCGATATTGAGGCTAAAGGTAATGATCGCAGCAGCCCAAACATCAAGTGTGATCCCAACGATTGGAAGTCCGAAATAGACGATAAAAAGCTGCACCAAAAGCGGAGTGCCGCGAAAAATCCAAATATAAATTTCGCTTAGCTGCTTTAAAATTTTAAAATTTGCGATGCGTGCGACCGCCGTCAGCACCGCAAGCACGAGCCCAAGCAGAAATGAGATTATCGTAAGCGGGA
>CAURFS010000007.1:0-19112 GCA_963523845.1 uncultured Campylobacter sp.
GTAGAACCCGAGCTCGCAGCGGATTATAAAAAGGACATGATGCTAGAGGTGGCGGATATGCAGAGGGCGCCTGCGGCGGAGGCTAGATCGTCGTATGCAAGGACGGGCTCGAATATCGAAAGCTCGCTCTCAAAGGTGTGGAAAATTAGCGGCGTAAGCCTCAAGGCGGGCGAGGCGGGCGAGTTCAGCTTCGATAAACAGAGTCTGGATGCGAAATTTGATCTGCTCATCGACGGCTACGGCAGCGAGGCGGCCTACGTGCGGGCTAAATTTAACCCCGAAAGAAGCATAGAGGAGAGCGAAACGCTAATAAAGCTCGACGGCGTGCAGGTCGGGCTCGTGCATCTAGGCTTTGCCGCAAACTCCGAGGCTACGGCGTATCTGGGTAAAAATAGTCTGATCGAAGTCAAAAAAGAGCAGGCGAACAACTTCACGAAAAACTCCTTTTTCGGCGGCGAAAGTAAAAATTCCATGGCTTGGGACTACGAGATCAAAAACAGCTCCAAGCGCGCGTGGAACGTAGTTTTGCAAGAGCGAGCGCCCGTTTCGACGCACGAAGACGTAAAGGTCGCGCTGAAAAACTCGCCCGAGCAGAGCAGCCTCGGCAAGGATGGACTACTTAGCTGGGACTTCGAGCTAAAGCCGGGCGAGAGCAAAAAGATCCGCTTCGGCTACGAGTTAAGCAAACCGAAGAAATAACGAGTTTTGGCGCGGTGCGGTTAAATTTGCGCAGCGAAGTAGCTTTTGCGGTGCGGTTAAATTTTATGCAGCACCGCTTTGCGAGACAGACCCCTCTTTCGCCGCGCCGCTAAATTTTACGCGGCAGACCGACTTTTTACGGCGCGGTTAAATTTTGCGGGCATAAAACCAAGGCGCGGCTTTAGAATTTATCTGAAATTTTTGGCGCACACCGCTGAATTTTACGCACCGCGCCGAGCAAAATTTGAGCGCTGCGAGAACCAAAAATTTAAATGTTGCGGTGATTTAAAATTGGCTAGCGCGGGATATGAAATTTAGCGATGCAAAGAGGTTTTGGCGCGGTAGAAAAACTCTGAGCGTCGCTAAAATTTATCTCAAATTTAGAAAGGTTAGGGCAATGAATGCGGAGCAAAGGTATAAATTTAACGCAGCGGCGAGGCGTGCTAGCCTTGCGGGCGGCGCCTGAAGGATCGTAATGAAATTTCGCAAACTTAAATTTAAAATCCTAGCCGCAGTGCTACTTTTCTGCGCCCTATTTATCCGCATCGTGCCCGATTACTCCACCTCGCGAGGCTTCGCTGTCGTTTCTATCTTTGGCTATAACAAATATCAAAAGGGATATTGTCTAAAAGAGAATAGAATTCTGAGCAACGAAGAGCTACTTCAAAATGCGGCTATAAATTATTTTAAAAGATATCACGACTATGAGGTTCTGCGAAATACCATTATCGATGAGCACGATATAAAAATTTTCGGCCATAGTTTTTATACGGCGCGCATCTCCAAGCTCTATCTAATCGGCGATTTTAATGAAGAAAACTGGTTTGATTTTTTGGTTGAAAATACCGACAGAAAGAGTTTTGATTATGAGATAAAAGACAAGACGCAAATAGATATCTCCGATCTATCTAAATACTTTGTGTATAAGGATGAAATTTTAGGCTTTAAAAAGCCTATTATCTTATCGGAAGAGAAAAATCCATTTCATAACGGAAAAATGTTTTTAGAAAAATCATTTTTAATAAAAGAAAATCAATTTTTTGTGAATTATGTTGATGTCGATGATATAAGTTTTTACATTGAATATAATGTTATTAAAAATTTAATGGCAATAAAAAGCGGATATGAGAATTTAGAAAGCTTTAACGAAGTCTTGGCTTACACTCATATGAAACATTATAGACGTAAATTCTCATACGATAATTGCGGAAATATAAATTTTGATATCAAAGCTCCGGCGGAACAGGAGCTGGATATGTGGATTCACGGCGGATAAAGTTAGTTGAAACTTTATCTTAACGAATTTAACCGAAAAAGGATAAGAGATGGGCAAAAAAGAAACTGGTTTTAGATTAGACTTAGAGGGTAATTACGGAGCCGATATATTGAGTTATTATTTGTGGGGCAAACGAACTCCTCCTGGTCCGAAAGAATTAGCCTCTAACGAATGGATAGAAAAGGACTGATATGAAATTCTACAGGTCTATTAAATTTAAAGCCTTGGCGGGGACACTGCTTCTTATAATAATACTCTGCGCCGCATTTATCCGCATCGTACCGGATTACTCCACTTCGCGAGGCTTCGCCGTAGTTTCCCTCCCCGATTACAACAAATACAAGCAAGGATACTGCCTTAAAGAAAATAGAATTTTGCCGAAGGAAGAGCTGTATAAAAAAGTAGCAGGAGCGTATTTAGATTATGATATAAAACTAGATTGGATGATTGACGATTACAAATTTAAAACCTACGGTAGTTTTTGGCATAGTAGATACGAGGTTGCATACTACGAACTAGAAAATATAAACTTATCAAATTGTTTTGAAGTATTAGAAAAATATTATCAAGAGGGAAAAACTACCGAGCAGATACTGATGAAAGAGTTAAAGGCTAAAAAAACCGATCCAAAGAAATATCTAAAAATAAATTTGAACGATATGAGCGTTGGATTTGATAGACCGATAGTTGGAATAGATGGTAGCAAGAATGATGTTACTGGCACTTTGCTCCTTGATAAATTCGCTATATTTAACGGCAATTATATGCAATTTAACCATTCGGAGTATCTGTGCGATACGAGAGAGAGAGGAAATTTTATTATCGTGAAGAAATACTATAAAAAGAGAAAAAATGCCGTAGTTGGTATCGGAAAAGGTTTTAAATTTGATAACTGCGGCAATATAAATTATCCGCTGGAAGAATATTATTTGGGCGGTAGAGATATAGAGATGCGCTAATCTCTAATATGAATTTTGTTAAAAAATTTAAGGGGCTTAAGACCGATGGATGCGGAGCAAAGGTACAAATTTCATAGGACGGCGAGATATTTGCTGGCGGTGCCGATAGTTTTCTTGCTTGATTGGTGGGCGGCGTCTTTGATTTTGGCGGTTTTGCCTTTTGAGGGCGCGCTAAGAATCGCCGTTTTTGCGGCAATATTTGCGATTTTGGCTTGCGCGCTGCTTTGGTATCTGCTCAAAAGGTATAAAAACTTTAAGCCAAGCAAGCTGTTTGTAAAAAATCCAAATCTTAGTTTACTGCTTTTTGCGGTAGAGAATTTATCACTCGGCGCTTTTTACGGCGGGTTTTCGGCATGCCTCGCGGCGGGGTATTTTTGGGGCGAGCGTGCCGCCGGCTGGAGCGTGGCATTTGCATTTGCGTTTGCGCCCGTTTGTTTGATCGTTTTCGTGATCTCGTATATGTTTAACGAAAAGAAAGCTTAAGCCTATAGCCTTTCGCGCCCGCTAAATTTTATCTCTCGCGCGGCACGGGCTCGGACACGGAATTTAGCCCGCGCGAGCCGAGTGTTATTTAAAATTTCGGCCTCACCGCGCGCTTTAAAATTTTAAAATTTCGTCGTCGCAAAAGCTCCGCCGCGCTCGCTAAATTTTATCTCGCCGCAAGCCGCAATTCAAAACCTGCTTGCCGCTTACTTGCCGCGCGCCCGTTTAATTCGCCCCTGCGGTGAAGCTATTAAATTTTACCGCGCCGCGCGTTGCAACTCAAAAATTCAAAACCATCTCGTGCCGCGGCTTAAAATTTCTTCTCGCCGTAACCCGAAACCTACTTACCGTCGCATTTTGACATTTGCGCAGAATACCCTTATGCCGCTGCGGCGTTTGCAAAATTTCAAAAAACCGCGCGGAGCTCGCCTCACAAACGACGATTACGCCACGGGCTTATCTATTTATTTATGCGGGTAGCGAAACCTTCGGCGGGCTAAAGACGAGACCTTGATCTTAGCCGCAAAGCAAATCCGAGCTTTAGCATAGAAAAATGCGAGCGGCGCGAATGCGGAAGCAAAAACCAAGCGGGTGCGTTTGACCGAAGCCTAGCCCTTTAGCTTCATCATTTTTTCTAAAATTTCATACACGAGATCAAACTTCGTAAAGCCGTCTCTATCCAAAAAATGCCCGCCCTTCTCCACCTCGTAAAACTTAGCGCCGATCTGCCCCGCTAGCTCGCGGCTGAAGCTAAACGGCACGATATAATCGTCCTTCGCAGCGATTACCGCGCGCTGTTTTGCGGCGGCTTTTATACGCCCAAAATCAAAGCCTTTATCCATAAACTCGTCTAAAATTTTAAATTGCGGATCACTAAGCGGCTTTGCGAGCCCCGAGACCAGCACGACGCCCTCTACTGCGCCGCCCATAGCACTGCTTTGTAAGAAATTTAAGATCGTAGGGCAGCCGAGGCTGTGTCCGACCAGATAAACTTCGCCTTCAAATTTTACGCTTTCTCGCAAGGTTTTCAGCCATTCATCAAGCCTCGGATGCGCAGGCGTAGGCATCGCTAAAATTTCCGCCCTCGCGCCCGATTTTTCGATCTCGCCTTTAAGCCAAACAAACCAGTGCTTCTTAGGCGAAGCATCGTAGCCGTGCACGATATAGACGCACTTTTGCATATTTTTCTCCTTCGAATTTAAGCTCGCCCCAAACGAGGCGGTACCGACGCAAAGTAGCGAAGCTGCGCACGCCAAGCTAAATTTCATCGCATTTCGTCTTTTGCTATTCATCTATAGCTCCTCTCATTTCTAAAGCGGACATTTTACATCGTTTTTTAAAAAAGATCTCTTAAAACGTTCGCGTAGATCTATAAAATCCCCGCAAAGTCGCTTGCGCGCAGAATTTTAAAATTTCAATCCGCGCCCTAGCCCTTACAGATCGTGATTTTATCGGCAAATTTACCTAAAAAATGATACCCCGAGCCCGCCTGCGCGATGATATCGAGTACCGCGTCGGCATCCCGCACGAGCGTGCCGCCCGCAAAGTCCACGCCGCGCTCAAATAGCGCCTGCGGCAGTAGCGGCGTAGTAGGCCCCACGAGCACGAGCTTGGCGCCGCTTTTTTTTAGACGCAAAAGCCCCTGTAACGTGTCATTGATGAGCGTCGTAGCCGTGATTATAACGTTATCTGCGCGCGGCACGACGCTTGCGGCCTCGCTTGCAGGCAGGTAAAACGGCAGCTCCGCCTCTTTAAGCGTGCTTTTGTCAAGCTCTAAAATTTTAAAATCCGCGCCCTTTTTCATCAGCGCCTTGATGTAGGGCACCAGCGCGCCCACGACGACGCTAAAGCTGCCGCGCTCGATCCGCAGCTCATCAAAGGGATCGGCGCCGAATTTCACGTCGTAATCTGCGCAGATTTTATCGAAACACGCCCTTCCAAGCGCATTTAGCGCGGCGAGCGCGAGCGTCTTTTTAAGCGGCGCGGCAGAGCTCAGATCGCGCAGCAGATAGCGCACGCTCTTGCCCGCGATATTGCCCGAATCGGGCATCGCACTTGCTTGCGAGGGGCAGCAAACAGCGCCTGATAGGGACTTTAGCGGCGTATAACTAAGCCCGCACGCGCCTCCTTGCAGCTTCACACCGCTAAAAAACAGTCCCACGACCGCGCGCTCGATCTTAAGTTCCAGCGCCTGGGCACCTAAAATTTCTTTCGCGCACTCCAGCGTTTGATCTAAAATTTCGCTCATTTTCGCTCCTTTAATGTGGAATTTAGCGCCATTATAGCTTAAAATTTCGGCGCCCGTATTGATATAAATTTATTGATCGCGCGAGCGGCGACATCCAAGCAGGCGCGAGCCAAATTTAACGCAAACGGCAGGCACGAGATAAAATTTTACGTAGCGAGCGCGTATCGTTGCTGCTTGGAATTTTAAACTAATCGGCGGCGGGACGAAGCGGCAGGCGCGAGCAAGCGGTTCGGACGGGTCAAATTTAATGAGAGCAAGCCGATGTGAACCCAGGTAAACGCGAGCTAAATTCTATAAGAGCGGACGAGTGAGAGTTCGAGTGTAGGCGGGCTAAATTTCAATTAAGACAAATGGGCGCGAGCTCGGGCAAATACGAGCAAATTTAATAATTGCGAGCGAACGCAAACTCGGACGCAAGCTAAATTTAACGAAAGTAGCGGCAGCGGGCAAAATTTAATAAAAGCGGCGAGCGTGGGTAAAATTAATAAAATTGGCAGATGCAGGTAAAATTTACGTGACGAGCCGTATCTGCGACAAGTCACGCCTGCTGCGGAGTTAAATTTTACTTCCTACCTGCCGCACGGCTAAATTTTATTTCATATCCGCCGTAGGGTTAAATTTTATTTCCCATCCATTGCAGGATCAAATTTCATTTTCCTATCCGCCGCAAGGCTAAATTTTATTTTCCGAAAGCAGGATGTTGATGAGCGGATTTAGCAGCGTCTCGCCGCGAGCGGCGCACAGCACGATCTCATCGTAGTAGTAATCGCTTCTGCCGTAGTTATGAAACTCATACGCCCCAAAGCCGTAGCCCATCGGCGTGATCTCGACGCGCGAGTACCAGGCGTCCTTGGCGATGATGTATTTTTCGGTGTCTTGCGAATAAACCCACACCACGATCTCATCTCTGTTTTTTTGCCGCATCAGCCACATAAAGACGTTTGCGATGTCGTTGAAAAAATATGTATCGCCGTTTGGCATAACGGCCTGAGCGGTGTTATACAGATCGTTTATCACCGTGCCGCTCTCTAAGCATAGATATTTACCGAATTCGATCTGCAGCGGCTGCTTATCGGTGTTGCCGTGGCGCACGGAAATTTTGGATTCCGCTATATCCATGGACGATATAAGCAGCCCCATCACGCAGGCGAGCAAAACCGCGGCAAAAATTTTCCTAATCATAGCAGCGCGCCCCGCACGAAGTAGTATTTGACGACATAAGCGCTGCAGATGAGCGCGTTTAGAATGAGCCAGAACGAGGAGTATTTAAGCAGGTGGGTGTAGGCGCGCTTAGTGATGAGCTCCGTTAAAAACGGCACGATGCCAAAAAATATACCCAAAAACAGCGAGCCCCAAATCGCATAGCCGACGAAGTAATAATCCTTCAAAAGCATGCAATACGGGCATTTATGGTTGGGCTGCTCGTAAACGTAAAGCCCGAAAAAATAGGTGATCGCGTAGTATGCGACGAACAAAAAGAGCAAGCTTAAAGCAAAGCTCGCCATCGACTGTTTTAAGAAATTTAAGATCAAAATGGCGCCTAATATCGCGTAGAAAAAAGTCGCCAAAAGCGCCTGCGTATAGCCGAACGGGAGCTTCGGCGCGCGGAATACGACCGAGCAGCAAAACACCGGCACGCGCAGCGGGATATTGGTAAAAAATAGAATTTCTAAAATAAACTCCGCCAAAACGCCCGTAAAAAGGATGGTAAAGATCAGGTATTTGCGCTTAAGATAGGGAAATTTGCCCGCTTTAAGATCGAGGCTGTTTAAAATAAGCCAGAGCCCAAAGCCGAAGATCAGTAAAATTTTTAAAAGCAGCAGGATGTTGCCGTAGCGGTTGGAGCCCACGACGCCCGCGGAGCACATCGCGCCGGGCACGATCGAAGAGAGCTCGTTTAAGCAGAGCGCGAAAAATATAAACAAAATGATCTTGCACGCTATCGTGAAAAACAAAATGGTGTTGATGAGATAGTTTCTTTTCTCTAGGGCGTATTGTAAATTTGAGGTGGCGTTAAAGTCCCAGTAGCGCATGATCCGCACGATGTGAAACTGCGAGATCGCCATCAGCGCTATTACGATCAGCTCCACAGCCAAAAACGCGATCACGCTACCCGATAAAAATACGCTCATGTAGAAATTTCTCCATCTTTTAAAAACACGCGCTGGTCCACGAAGCTCAGCTCGTCGAAGAGTATGTCGTGCGTCGCGATCAAAACGGTCTTTTTAAGCTCTTTGATCTTTGAAAGCATCTCGATAAAGCCGAGCGAGTTTTGTTTGTCTAAATTTGCCGTCGGCTCGTCGGCCAAGATGATCTGCGGATTCATCACGAGCGCCCTTGCGATAGCGCAGCGCTGCTTCTCGCCGCCGCTAAGGCTGGAGACGATCTGATCTTTTTTATGCGCGATATTGGCGATCTGCATCGCTTCGTCTATGCGCGCGCCAAGCTCATCTTTGCTCAGCCGCTCGAGGCTAAGCGGCGCAAGGACGTTTTTATAGACGCTAAGCGCCTCAAGAAGATTGAAAGACTGGAAGATAAAGCCGATTTTTTTATGGCGATACGCGGAGCTTTCGATATCGGCAAGCTTAGAGACGTTTGCGCCGTCCACTAAAACCTCGCCGCTACTTGGCTTAGAAAGCGCGCCTATGATGGATAGAAGCGTGCTTTTGCCGCTGCCGCTAACCCCTTTTAAGATTACGATCTGCCCCTCCTCGACGCTTAAGCTTATATTCTTCAAAGCGCGAAATTCATTCGCCCTGCCCTCGTTGTAAATTTTACAAAGACGTTTGATCTCTATCTTGCTCATTTGACCGCCTCGCTCATATCGCCTATAGCGATGCGCCAGGATGGGATGATGACGAACGCTAAAAATGGGATCACGCTAAAGACGAAGATCAAAAAGAGCATATTGAAATTTATCGCGGGCGTGAAGGTGATGAAATTTCGCAGCTCGCCGCCTAAAAATATATCGCGCAAAAGCGGCGCATCCAGGATAAAAACATAAGCATAAGCGCCCGCGACGCCGAGCAGATAAGCGCTTAGCGAGACGATGAAATTTTGAATAAATTTCATCGCGATGATGTCTTTTATGCAAAAGCCGATGCTGCGCAAGATCGCAATCTCCTTTTTCTTCTCGCCGTATGCGAGCGAAATTTGATTTTTCAGTAAGATAAAAAACGAGATCATCGCCACGGAGTAAAGCACCATAAAAATTCCGCCCTTGTAATAATACAGATGCCTCACTTCGGCTACCGCATCCTCGGCGCCGAGAGCTTCCGTGTTGGGGTATAAATTTACGATCTTAAGCGCTACTTCGCTTACTTCGTTGGGGTTGGGCACGCTTACGTAGAGCTTGGTGTATTCGCCCTCTTTGAGGCTCAGTACCTCGCGCGCGGTAACGGGATTTAGATAGATCACGTCGTTTGAGACGATGCTGCTTTCGTGCGGCGAAATTTTATTAATCTTAATCGCGATTAGGCGCTGTTCGGTTAAGAAGTGAAACTCGTCCTCGTAGTACCACTCGCCCATCGCCGCTTTTACCCCCTCGCCTACGATCATTTCGTTTTCGCTAAGGCTTTCGTCGCCTACGATATGAAACCAAACGCGCTTTTGAGCGAAGTAATACATCCCGTCCACGGCGCCCTGCACTTCGCTGACGCCCGCGATCTTAGAGATGTCGTAGATATAGCCGTCGTGCATCAGATCGCGTTTACCCGCGCGCAGAGCCTCTACTACGATGTCGGGTCTGAGCTTGATGACCTTTTCAAGATCGTTTTGAATGGAACCCGAGATAAAAAGCACCGAGCTTAAAATAAAAACGATAAATGCAAAGATCGCGAAGCTAAAAGCGTGATCGGCTCTGTCTTTTCGCAGCAGAGTTACGGAGTAGTCGATAAAATTTTTACTTATCATAGACGAACTCCGCGTAAGCTTTGCTCTTAAAGCTGCTTGAGAGCCGCACGTCCTTTATCTCGCGCGCGAGCTTTTGCAGACACTGCTCGCTCTTTGCGCGATCAAAGCTTACATAATGTACCGCAATGAGCGCGTAAAGGGCGGCAAAAAAGATCATTAAAGCGCAAATGAGCCTCATAGCCCCTCTAGTACGCTCTCTTGAATTTCGTCAAATTTAAGCATCTTGCCTCCGTGATCTTTGGCGAAGGTCTTAGCCGCGCTCTCGCTCTCAAACGGAATGAGCTCGTCGCCCATCGGCCCTAAGACGTTGGAGCCAAGCACGTAAAAAGCGCTTTTAGCATCGATCTTGTGTAGCTTGTAGTAGTCGGTTACATAAATTTTATCAAAGCCCTTGCCCTTTTGGAAGTAGTACTTCATCAGATCTTTCACGCCGTCAAAATACAGGTTCTCGCCGCCCTGAACCTCTATCATCGCCGCCCAGTTAGGGTTTTTGCCTACTAGCATACCGCAGACTGGGCACTTAGCGCCTTCCGGCACGACGATCTTTTCAGCCTTTTTCGCTTTTGCGTTTTTGTCGCTGCCGCCTAAATTTGCTGGCGCGTCCCATAGATACAGCGCTGCGGCTTGCAGGTGTTTGTCGTACTCAGGCTCCTTGCTAGCACCCTTTGCGTCGCAAACATTTTTGAGATGAGCTTTAAGCTCGGAGATGGCTTTGAAGTTTTTCGCTTCAGTTTTAGCGCAGTTTGCTTCGTAAAATTCCTTACCGTGCGCATAAACGCCGCCCTCACGCTTGGCTTTAATCATCTTATTATCGCCCTCAAAATCCTGCCCCGCAATCTCGTAGGCTTTGGCAAAGTTCACTATCTCGCCGCCGTTTTCGGCTTGGAATTCCTTGGCGTCGGCTTCGGTTGAAAAGGCGTATTTGCTATTACGCGTCATCGTGCCTTTGACCTTGCTGCCCACGACGTAAAAGGCTTTATTTACGTCGATTAAATTTAGATTTTTCGTATCGACGACCTGCGCATCGCTTGGGATTTTGCCGCCCGTAATCTCGTACAAGCAGTGCAGAGAAGCGACTTGCTTGCCGTTCCAAACGTGGTTGGTTTTATAAAATTTTACCAAATTCATTCCGCAAACGGCGCAGTATTCTTTGCCCTCGCCGCTTCCTACGAGCGTAGCCTTGCTAGGATCCACGCTTTGAAACATAGGCTTTGCCGGCTTATTAGCCCCATCCATGGAGGCGCCGCAAACGAGCGCAACAAGCGCAGCCGAAGCTAAAAACGAACGTAAAATCATACTATCTCCTTAAAAATTTTAATATTTCAAATTTACTTACTAATCGAGTTCAAAAATTCCAAATTCTCGCAGCCCATCTTGATGCCGCCGTCGCAGCTTTTTTTGAAAAGCTCTTTTGCTTTGGCGTTATCGGACTTCACTCCTTTTCCTTCTGCATACATTATGGCTAGGTTATTGCAGCCGTCGAAGTGGCCGAGGTTGCACGCCTTTTCATACTGCTGCTTTGCCTGCTTATAATCCTGCCCTACCCCCTGCCCGAAGGCGTATAGATAGCCTAGATTGTTACAGCCGATGCCGATGTCGCCGCCGCAAGCCTTTTCGTAAAAAATTTTAGCCTTTGCGAAGCTTTGCTGCACGCCCTCGCCCTTCAGATACAGATAGCCCAGGTTGTTGCAGCCCATCATATCGCCGTAGGTGCAGGCCTTCTCATAAAGGCTCGCCGCCTTGGCCACATCCTTCGCGAGCCCAGCGCCGTTTGCGTATAAAAGTCCGAGCGAGGTGCAGCCTTCGTTATCTTTGCAGGCTTTTTCGTAATAAGCCGCGGCTTTGGTAAAATTTTGATCCGCGCCGTTGCCGCTTTCGTAGATATAGCCTAGATTGTTGCACGCAAGCGCAAATTTAGCGCCACACGCCTTCTCGTAGAGGCTGATCGCTTTTTCGAAATTTTTCTCTACGTTGCCGGTGCCCTCAAAATACAAAACGGCTAGATTATAGCAGCCCGAAGCTTTATTTTCCAAACCGCACGCTCGCTCGTAAATTTCTGCGAGTTTTTTATGATCGCCGCTTTGCTGTGCCTGAATGCCCTCGCTAATAAAACCCGCGTTTGTCGTGGCAGCCAAGGCTAACGCTATTAGAAATTTTTTCAAATTTACTCCTTCATATCGTTTTTACGTCCCTGCCTCTGAAAGCAAGAGCGATTATTAAAATTATCGCCGCTATTATACAATAAAACGGCGCGGGTATCTGCGGCGCATCGCCTGCGGCGTAAGAGTGCATGCCGGTGAGGTAGAAATTTACGCCGAAATAGGTCATTATGATCGAGCTATACGCGAGCGTTGAGCTCACGCAATAAACATAGATCGAGCCGAGCTTCGGGATAAATTTTAGATGCAGTACGATCGCATAGACGATGATCGAGACATACGACCAGGTCTCTTTGCTATCCCAGCCCCAGTATCGCCCCCAGCTCTCATTCGCCCACACGCCGCCGAAGAAATTTCCGAGCGTTAGCATCGAAAGCCCCACGATAAGGCTGATCTCGTTTATCGCCGTTATATATCTGATCTGCGCGTTGAGCCGCTCGCGATTGGCGCCGTTTTTAAGCGCCATCAAAACAAGAGCTAAAAGCCCAAGCAGGCAGCTAAGCCCTAAAAATCCGTAGCTAGCTGTAATGACAGAGACGTGGATGCTAAGCCAATAGGACTTTAGCACCGGCACGAGGTTGGTAATCTGCGGATTTACGAAGCTCATATGCGCTACTAGCATCACGATGCTGGCTAGCAAGCAGCTCGCGCTTAGCGTAAGTAGGGACTTTCTAAAAAATATGATCCCCGCAAGCGCCGCCGACCAGCCGATGTAGATCATCGACTCATAGCTATCGCTCCACGGCGCGTGAGCCGCTACGTACCAACGCAGCGCAAGCGCGAGAGTATGTGCTGCAAAGCTTGCGGCAAAGGCTGCGAATAAAATTTTTTGCGCTAGCGCAAAGCGCTTGCCGCAAAGTGCGCCCAAAAGCGCCAATATTAGAGCTACGCCGCCTAGGATCATATAGCAATAAACGAGCTTTTTGAAAACCGAAGCTTTGTTGTAAAATACCTCGGCCTTGACGCGGCTAACGCTTGGAAGAATAGCTGCCGAGGTGGCTCTTTGGTAGTTCTTCAGCTCCGCAAGTGCCGCATCCGCTTTAGTCCAATCATTATCCGAAATTCCATCTTGCAAGCCGTTTAGATAGTCGTTTAGCACGCCTTTGATCTGCGGAGCGATACTATAATCCGCGAAGGCGTCGTTCGGCGAGAGCCACGTGTTTTGCGAGTCGTTCGGCACGGGGATAAATTTAAAAAACACCCCTCTAAAGGTCAGATACGCGATATTTAGCCGCTCGTCGAATTTAATCAGCTCGTTATCGAGCACGCCGCGGCGCGAGGCGCTTTTTTCATTCGCCTCGTCCACGACGCGGGCGAGCTTGTAGTTGCCGTTTCCATCAAAGACCGAATTAAAGCTCGCATATCGCTCCTGCGGCGCCAAGCCCAGCATCTTCTTGATCTCGTCGTTTTTGATTTTGATGATCTTTTGATCGCGCCAAAACGCGGGATTTAGGCTCATGCCCAAGATCATCTGCTCGGCGCTTAAGCCGTAAAGCCCCTCCGTACCCGAAATTTTATTCACGATCTCGCTTGCTTCCGTGCTAAGCGGCTTGATCCTACCCATATAATCTTGCACCAAAAGCTCCGCAAACGCGCCGTTTGCATGAATGCGCGAGTTAGCTTTAAGGTTTTGCAGATAGTTTTCATCCGCGGCGCGAAGCTCAATGCTGAAAAAAAGCGGCGCTATTAGAAGCAGCGCAGCGGGTGCATTGTTTTTAATAAATTTAGCTAGCTTTTTAAACCTGCTGCCGGCGGTAAAAAGATTGCCGATAAATCCGACGCAAAGCAAGAAATAGCCGAAATAAGTGGGGATTTTACCCGGATCGCGGTTAAGCTCCAGCACCGTACCCAGCTCGTCGGTATCGTAGGAGGATTGAAAGAGCTTAAAGCCGCCAAAGTTTAGCGGATGGTTCATATAAATTTCATACTCTCCCGCGCTCTTGCCCTCTTTTAAAATTTCAACGTCGCTGGCGTAGGATGACGGGCTTTGCGAGCCCGGGTAGCGCTCGAGCTTAAATTTCAAAAGCTTTACCGCAAACGGAAGCTCTATCAGTTTCGAGCCCCAGCTTAGCATTATCTCCTCGCCGTCAAAGCTTAAAATTTTAGGTTCCCCGAGCCAACCCGCACCGCCGCGCAGCTCCGCCTCTTGCTCGCTTCCGCCCTCAAAGCCCGCTTTTACCGCAAGCGTGCCCTGCTCGCCTTTAGGCGCGGGTTTGTAGGAGCTAAATTTGACGGTGAAGCTTTTAGAATTTATACTTTGCGTGAAGCTAAAATCGTTATCGCCGATCTGAGATAGATTTAGCGGGTGCTCAAACAGCGCGTCTTGCGTGCGGATTTGCAAGTATGGTTTGACACTCACCATCTCGCTTTCGCTCTCGCCCGCTCTTACGTGCAGCACGCCCTCGGTGCCGAAATAGCGCGTCAGCGCCGCGCCGACAAAGATAACGATAAATGCCGCATGAAGTACGAATGAACCGAAGTGGCGCCACATTTTGGTTTTAATTATAATGCCGAGCAGGCTCAGCGTCGCAGCACCCATGACGCACTCATACCAGCGCGCCTCATAGACTAAAATTTTAGCCGTTTGCGTATCGTAAATGCTCTCTAAAAAGGTTGCGACGCCGGCACCTGCGGCTAGGATAAAGAGGAGGCAGAGCGCAAACTTATAAGAGATGAAAAATTTTAATATTTTTAGCGCGCTCATTAACCCTCCGCAGTTTTACATTATTATATCGTAAGTTTGTCCCGCGTATAGTATAAACATTCTAAGAAGTAATACTCCGACCACGCTAGCAAGCGCGCTAACGTAGAACGCAAATGCAGTATGAGCGATCTTTTTGCCCAGTGCGAAATTTAAAACGAGCGGTACGCAAAATCCTACGCCTACGACGCCTAGCCAAAATAGCTGAGCGTAAATTCCCTCACTAAAGGCGACGCTCGCGGCTTTTTGCACGTCGCTGCCCGTTATTAACGAGACGAAAATCATGCCGATTAGTAAAATTTCCATCGCCAAAACCGGCCACTCGACGGCGTGTAAAATTTTAAGATCGCCGCCGTGCGGGTCAGCTTTAAAGAAAAGCGCGGCTATGAGGCTTGAGCCTGCGATGCCAGCAGATAGGCCCGACGCCACGAAAAGCGCAGGTAAAACGGCGGTATTAAGGATAGGAAATCTAACTAAAACCGAGATCAAAAATCCAGTATAGGCGCAGATCGCGACCGCAAAAACTAGCGTAAGCGCAAGAAGTAGCGGGCGAAGTGCGTTTAAAATTTTCATTACGAGCGTGAAAAGCCCTTTTAAAAAAGTAAGTCTGCGCGATAAAAATCCGCTAAGATCAGCTTCAAACGCATAAAGGCAGGCTACGAAGCTAAGCGGAATATAGACGCAAAGTGCTGCAACGCCCACGGACATAACCGAGGTGAAGTTGTAATTAATCAAAATTTTCCAGAAAAGCAGTGGCCTCTCAAGGTCAGCTACCAGGCAGACCATACCCAGAAGGATCGCTACGAAAGATAGCAGCGACGCGGCCTTAAATAGCGGCGTGCTTTCGGTTTGCTTTTTATAAAATTTAACGAGGATCGCGACTATCAAAGCGCCGCCGCTCATACCCGCTAGCAAAAGATAAACCGCGATCGGCCAGCCCCACTCAACGCCGTGCGAGAAGGTCGCAGTAAAATTTATAGCTCCGTTCATATCACACCCCCAATTTAACCGCAGGAATATAGCGCAGGCTCGGCTTCGTGCCGCACTCAGGATGCATGCGCAGGCTATCTTTTACGCGAAGTAGCTTGCTAATGTGCGACTCTTCGTCGTTTAGATCGCCAAACACAATCGCCTCGTATCTGCACGCCTCGATGCAGGCAGGCTCGTGGCCGTCTTTTAAATTCGTATCCAAGCAGAAGTTGCAGCTCTCTGCGGCTCTTGTTTCGTGATTTATAAAGCGCACGTCGTAAGGACAGGCGACGATGCAGTATTTACAGGCGATGCAATCATCGGTGTTCATCGTCGTGATGCCGGTTTTTTCGTCCTTGTGGCAGGCTTTCGTCGGGCAAACTTTTACGCACGGCGCGTCCTCGCACTGCTGACAAGATACTCTAACATAGCGCTTTTCTTTCAAATTTAGCGGATCGGTTTTATCCTGGATAAAAAGCCTCATTTGACCTTTCGGAACCAAATTTACCTTTTTACAGGCGATCTCGCAATCGGTACAGCCCACGCATTTGTTCTGATCGAATATCATGCCGTAGTGCGGCTTTTTCGGCTCTTGCTTTTTAGCGCTTGCGTTTACATCTTGCGCATTTTTATCTGTGCCGTTTTGTGCGAGCAAGCTTGAGGCGATTGCGCCGAGCCCCAAAGAGCCGAGTGCGGCGGATTTTATAAAATTTCTTCTTTGCTTTTGCATATTCTCCTCCGACTAAATTTAAGCAAAACTACTTTGTTTTGTTCGCGTCGTGAAAGCTTTTAGCCTCGCTCTCGCTAAGCTTTTTGGCTGCATCGGCAAGCTCGCCGGGCTTTAAAACCTTTAGTAGTTCGGCTTCAAAAATTACTACAGAACCCGCAGGTATTCTATCTACGTCCACGTTGCCGTAGGCTAAATTACTAGGGATTGTAAATTTATATTTAGAGCCCGTATTCATCAAAAGCAGCCCCTCGCGCAATCCATCGATTAAGCCTATCATAGAAAGATGCGCCGGAATTTTAGACGCGAAAGTATCGTCAAATACGCTACCGTTCGTCAAATACGCCTTGTAGTTCATCACCACTACGCTCTCAGGCTTTGGCTTTTCGCCCATGCCTAGCTTTAGAATTTCATATTGAAGACCGGATTTCGTGGTTTTAACGTCCGGATTTTTGGCATTTTTCGCCATAAATTCCTTGCCCGCTTTTAAATTTTTATCAAGCTCCGCTTTGGAATTTGTTTCTACGATCTTATTTAGCTTATCGGCTCTTTGATTCAAAAGCGCAATAATTTCCTCATCTTTTAGCTTCTGCTGCTTTTTAAGAGCGTCCAAAAACCCCTCTATCACCGCATCTAAGTCATATTTGACGCCTAATGCGGCTTGTGAATGCAGCTGGTTTGAAACATAGCTTCCGGTAGAAGCTCCGATGCTATAAGATTCTTTTTGTTCTTGCGTAGTTAAATTCGCGCCCAACGCGCAGCTTGCCAAAACGATAGGCAAGAAAATTTTTAGTCTTTTTTGCATACATTTGCCTTTTAAATTTCGGGGCCGCGAGCTTACGCGACCCCGAAAGAATTATAAATTATTATTTAGAATTCTTTGAGCCTCTTTGATATACTCTTTAGCGGCCTCTAGCCTTTGTTTAGTATATTTAAAGCCATGCATTCCCCATGAGCCGTCTTTTTCGATAAGATCGACGGTGTCTTGAGCTTTTTCGATCAGCTCATAGACGCGAGTTTTGTCGCTGGAGTTAAGCTTTTTAGTCTCAAGGATAGAGTAAATTCCTTGAATGCCGATCTTAACTTGCGAGAAGTCGCTCTTAATTGGAGTTTGCCAGCCCATAACCTCATCGTAAACCTGTTTTTGGTTCTTGAAGTGAAGCGTCTCTTTTAACTCGGAGACGACTGGGCTATGGCAGCCTTTGGTATCTTGCATATCTTTATCCGCCCAAGATGTTCGTGCGCACGACCACATAAGATCGACGAAATTTCGTCCATCTTTATTTCTTTGGAAGTGCCAATCTTTCGCATCTCTTGGACCTTTGGCGGCATCGCCTGCGACTAGAGATTTTCTAGCAGGATCGATGTCGATCTTCCAGATGTGCGATCTTCTTTGAGTATCAAATCCCGCGTTGTCTTGGAACTGAATAGCATAGAAGTTCTCGCAGCTCATCATAAACGGCATATGGCAAGATGCGCAAGTGTTGTCTTTATGCGTATCGGCTCTTGCAGCGATATAAGCTTGCTCTTGGTGGCAATCTTTGCACTCTTTTGTGATCTTAGGCTTCGTATAAAACGCGCTCAAATAGCCCTGCTCGGAGTTGTAATTTACACCCTTGACGGTTTTATCGCCAACTACCGGTCCGGTGTTATCGTGCGGATCGTGGCAGGTTACACAGCGCATACCCTTCTCGTAGTGAGCGGTAAAGTAGGACTGAGAGCCTTCAGAGCCACAGCCTGGACCCATAGATTTAAATTTAGAGCTAAGAGATAGATCGGGATTTCCGTTGTTTAGCGGATTAGCACGAGCTAAATCAGGGCTATAGTTAAATCTTTGGTGGCAGCGTTCGCAGTTTGAGGTTCTAAAATTTGTAGCGCCGTCAAGGTGACCGCCCGCTCCATGGCACTCTTCACAGGTGATACCCTTGGAGATAGTGTGCTTTTGAAGCTCTTTTGCGTTACCCAAAGCAGCATAGAATTCTTTTTTAGTTTTAAAATCGAATTTGAATGGGTGGCAGACTTCGCAATACGAGCTGTTTGCTTGGAAAAACATCGATTTTTTGTATTTCGCAGCATACGACGCAAGACCTCTTACGTAGCCGCCGTTATCGCCGTATTCCTCAAGCGTGCTCGGGAATTCCGGAACGATCTTTTTAATCTTTTTGACCGTCTCATCGTCTAAATTTAACGCCCAAGTCCTTTGAAATTGGTTGCCGCCGGCTACGATCTGACCGGTACCGTCTCGTAGCAAACCGCCCTCTACGTGATAAGTTCCGCGTAGAAGCCATGCATCTACGTAGCCGAATTTTGTTCTTAGATGCCCCACAGTCGCATAAATTACGTCAGGGGTAATACCTTTTGGAAGGATCGACGCCGTATCCGGGCTAAATACAGGATCGGTTAGGTTGTTATTAACCTCCGGGTGCTCGCCCGGGAAGCGGATAGTAGTGGCGTGGCGCGATCTGCTCCATGTCTCATACTGCGCGGGGTGGCACTCGCCGCATTTTTCAGGACCTATGAATTTATTCGGAAATTGCAAAGAAGAGCCCGCAGGGATTCTATACATCATAGAGCTATAGCCCTTGCCGTCGTCTCTTTTGCTAGCCTTTGAAAAGTCAAATCCATGCCCTTCCGCAAGCCACTCCAAACCTCGGTCATGTACATCCATCTTACCGACCGTTTTACCGCCGTATTTGGTAAAAATCGGGTGATTTTTAAATAGCCAGTCATACATCTCTCGCTCTTCTACGACGTAGTCCTGCAAGGATATGACGCCTCTGCTTTGCAACGTGCCCTTAGGATTTGCGATGACGTCGCGCGATTTTTGCGACATTTCCATCTCATGCCCCATGCCTTCATCAGCACAGGCTCCTGCGGCAAAAATGCTAATACAGGCTAGCGCGCCTAGTAGCATCTTATTCCATTTTTTCATGGCTCCTCCTTTGAAAATCGAAATTTTAAATTAGCAAAGTTCTACGC
>CAURFS010000008.1:0-18805 GCA_963523845.1 uncultured Campylobacter sp.
GAATACAGCACGTCAAAGCCGCCTACCCAAAATACTACTCCAAAGCACAGCAGTACCGACCATAGCGGAATCCCGCCGCTAACGGCAATCGCCCCCGCAATCGGAGCAAGCCCCAAGCAAAAGCCTAGCATCAAATGCGCGGTTTCGCTAAAGCGCTTAAAATACGAATACCCACCCAATGCCGCTAAAATCGGCACCGAAAGCTTAAGCGCCAAAGGATTTATAAGTGCCGAAACCGCTATGAAAACCACCGCGTTCGCGATTATGAAAAGCAGCAAATTCCCGCGTCCGATCCGTCCGTCCACGCTGGGGCGCGAGGCACAACGCGGATTGGCGCGGTCGATATCCTCGTCTAAGTAGCGATTTAGCGCCATCGCAAAGCTTCTCGCGCTCACCGCGCATAAAATTCCCAAAAAAAGCAACTTCCAGCCGAACCAAACCGAGCCGCTTTGCAGCTTACTCGCGGTAATCATCGCCGTAAAGATAAACGGCAGCGCAAAAACTGAGTGTTTAAAAACTATTAATTCGTTGATATCGGATAAAATTTCTTTAAATTTAGCCATTTTGCCCCTTATTTTGGGCACCATTGTATCAAAAAAAAGTAAGAATAGCTCTAAATTTGATATAATTTGAACGAAAAATTTACGAAAGGAAACGCCTTGAGCCAAAATCAAAACTCGCACGCAAGCCCGCAGATCGCGATCATCGGCACTACTGCAAGCGGCAAAAGCGATCTTGCGCTAAGCATCGCGCGCGAGACCGGCGCCGTGATTTTAAGCCTTGATTCGCTCTGTATTTACCGCCAGATCGACATCGCAAGCGCCAAGCCAAGCGAGGAGCAGCTGCGCAAGATCAGGCACTTCGGCGTAAATTTAATCTATCCAAACGAGTACTTCAGCGTCGGAGAGTTTATCAAAGAATACGCAGCCGCGCGGGCTTTTGCAGAGCGTAGCGGTGCGCCTTTGATAATCACGGGCGGCAGCGGGTTTTATCTAAAGGCGATGTTAAGCGGGCTGGCGCCGAAGGTTCCCGATTTTAAAAGCGAAATTTCAAACGATGAAATTTACGCTCTAGCGCAGCGGATCGATCCGGAATTTGCCGCAAAGCTTAGCGCGGCAGACAGTTTTCGTTTAAAAAAATGGCTAAGTATCTATAAATTTTGCGGCGAGGCGCCGAGTAAATTTCTGCGCGAAAAGACCGCCCCGCCCGTCATTTCGGATATTAAAATTTTTGAGATCGACGCGCCCAAGCAGTGGCTTGCGCAGCGTATCGAAGCGCGCACGAAGGCGATGTTTGAGCGCGGGCTTTTGGAGGAAGCGGAGTTTTTATTCGCCCGCTACGGCACGGAGTGTAGGGCGCTAGGCTGCATCGGGCTAAAGGAGTGCGGGCAGCTTTTACGCGGACAGATCTCGCGGACGCAGTGCGAGCAGCTCGTAAGCCTGCACACGGTACAGCTTGCAAAGCGCCAACGCACCTTCAACCGCTCGCAGTTCGCGGATAAAATTTCAGCGCCGCCGCAAGAGCTGGAGCGTGAAATTTTAAAATTTCTTCGCCGCGAGATTTAAAAGATCTATGCTGTTTAACTAGGTACGATGGAGTTGCGACGCGCCGTTTTTGTAAGAGAGTAAATAATCAAAAGCATAATAAAAGTATAAACCAAATAACCCGCTTTTGATATTTTTCTAGATATTTCCGAAATTTCGTCATCCAAAAGAATGTTATAAATTTGCACATATTTTTTATCATTTTTAGATTCTTCTAAATATGCAGAAAGGCAAAAATAACTGAATACATTTGATCTTTCTTTGGGCTTTGACTGACCATTTATACTATCTATTTTCTTTAAAATTTTAAGATGATGATCGGAAATTAATTTGATATTATAATCCATATTTTTGTTGCTATTGGTCTCTATTAAATCTAAAATTTCCTTTGGTGCACTTTCATTGTTTTCTAATACATAACTTCTAAATTTATCGGGCTCTATTTTTGTGCTTTGAAATATCCCGCTAAATGGATTAAAAAGTTCGGGCCTAACTAATAAAAACACTATAAAGCAAACATAGAGAAAAATATGAAAAACGTAAGAAATTATATATCCCATCTTTTCAGAGATATAGGTATATCCGCAAATAAGGAACAAAAATATAAGAATAAATACACCTGTGGTATTAAGGATATCATTTAATTCTGACACAAATGAATAGTGTAAAAAAGATTTGGACATAGGTTGAAGCATAGCAATAAGGAAAATTGGAAGTATTAGGACAATTACGAGATTTTTCCACCTTTGAGCGGCCGCCCTTATAATCCAAATTATAAACACAACTACTATAAAAATAAAAACAGATAAAAACAACCAATTTTGTAAGACATACTCTCCTTTTTCCAAACATACATACAAACGAGGGAAAAACCAATTTAAGACTCCATAAAGCACTACGATGGTGACGGCAATATTTACGATTTTTACGAGATTTGAATGATGGTCACTCGTAACGCGATAAAGTTTTAATAGCATTAAATCTATAAAATTTTTAATATTCTTTCTTGCCGGATCTTTAGATTCTTTATCTTTAAGATCGTCCTCTAGCTCTATCTCCTTACAATACAATTCAGAAACACGATACCTTATAGCATCAAGATGATTCCCTGTTTTAGTTACGATATTTTTTAAAGTCCTAAAACTATCGCGGAAATCATTCGCCACCTCTTTAATCGAGCTATTTTCTGCAGCTTTGGTTATAGCTTGCTTCAAATCTTCATATTCAAAGTCCAGTCTAGAATTTACTAAATTTAAATCTCCCTCAAATATAGTGGCGGAAAAATTTACAAAGTCTTTAAATCGTGCGCCATAGAAAGATACTATTTTTTTAAATATAGCCCCATGGAAGTCCGCACGATTATTAAATATGATATTATTAAAATAAGCGTTGTCTTGAAATATAACATTAGAAAAGTTTATTAGTTTTGAATATTCTTTCTCGTCAGGATTATCGAAATTTACCGATTTTTCAAATATGCAATTTGAGAAGTTAACGATACTATTAAATTCGGATTTCTCAAACGAAACGCATTTTTTAAATTTAGAATTTTCAAATGAGACCGCTTAGCTAAATTTACAACCGATAAAACTTATTTTTTGTTCTATAACTCCTGATATGCTTAGACTATAAAAATCACAATCTCTAAATTCTACTTCAAGCTCGCAAATAATCTTAGTTAAATTCAATACGCGATCTATTGCGCGAGGACCATAGAAATTTTTAATAATATACTTTCCGTTTTCCTTGTCAATATGTTCCGCGATATTGGCAAGCTCTACATCTTTGCCTATGAACCCTCTTGATTTTAAATCATCTAGCCACTCTTTGGAATTCTTCATCTCATTCGCTTAAAAAAATAACTCTTAATACCCGCTTAAAAAGACGAAATTATTTACCGCGCCGGTTAGGAATTTTACCAAAAACGGCGCCAGCACGCACGCCACGCTAGCTATCACGACGGCGAATTTTATCTGCACTGAGACCGCGCTCAGCGAGCCGTCAAGCTCCACGTCCTCTCGCGGCTCGTGCAAAAACATACGCACGATGAGGCGCAGATAGTAATACAGTGCGAGCGCGCTATTTACCGCCATGATGACGGCGAGGGCGAAGTAGCCCGAATTGACCGCGGCGCTTAGCAGATACATCTTACCCCAAAACACGCTGAACGGCGGAATGCCCGCAAGCGAGAGCATAAAGATCGCCGCGCATAACGCAAAGAGCGGATGGGTGCGGATCAGCCCGTCAAATTTCTCAAACGGATGCTCGAAGCGAGCCGCGAAATTGGAGCTTTGCGCGCAAATTTCGGCGCCTGGCTCGCAAGTTTTAGTACCGAAAGGGGTCGCTTCCGCGCCGGGCTCGCTCGCTTTAAAATTTTGCTCGTTTTCTTTGGAATTCTGCTCGCCTACTTTAAAATTCTGCTCGCTTGCTTTAAAGCTCCGCTCGTCGCAAGCTGAATTTTGCCCGTTCGCGCTCAAATTTAACTCGCCGGCAGAGCTCGGCTCGTGATTTTGCGAAAAAGAAAGCTTTGCGTTTGAGATAAAATTCCCCTCATCCTCGCCGTTTGCGTTTAAATTTAAAGCGGGGCTTTGGGTTTTAAATTTTAAATTTAACGAGCGCTCGCGCCTTTGTCGTACGCACCAGATGAACGCAAACGCCCCGAGATTTGCTACGGCGTATAGGATCCAGTAGGTGAAAAGCGCCGCATTTGCCTGCGTAGAGCCGATCACGATCGCGCAGAGCACGAAGCCTGCGTGCGAAACGGAGCTGAAAGCAAGCATCCGCTTGACGTCGCGCTGCACGAGCGCCATGAGGTTCGCTAAGCTCATCGTAAGCACCGCTACGGCGTAGAGCACGATGTTTAGCCACTGCACGCCGATGCTTTGTAGCGCTTCAAACAGCCTGATCGCCACGACAAAGCCCGCGATCTTGGGCACGACGGACAAAAAGCCCGCCATTGCGGAGCTCGCGCCCTCGTAAACGTCGGGCGTCCAGGTGTGAAACAGGATCAGCGAAAGCTTAAATCCTATCGAGACGATCATAAATGAGCAGGCGGCGAAAAGTAGGACGCTGGTTTGTAAATTTGAACTCTTAGCGATCTGCGCGATATTTGAAATTTCCACAGAGCCGGTCGATATAAAAAACATCGCCGCGCCGAATGCGAAAAAGCCCGATCCCAGCGCGCCCATTATGAAGTATTTTAACGCCGCTTCGACCGATCTGGCGCGGTTGTGAAGCGCGATTAGCGTATAAAGCGCCAGCGAGCCCGTCTCAAGCCCAACGAGGATCATCATTAAATTTTCGCTCGCGACCATAAACTCATAGCCCACGAGCACGAATAAAAACAGCACGAAAAACTCCGCCGTGTGGTACTCGTGCGCGCTTCTTGCGCCCAAAGATAGAAATATGAAAAATATCGAGCCTGCGAGCATGATAAGCATCGATAGCGTCGCGATTCCGTCTACTAGCATCACGTCGAAAAGCCCGCGTATGCCGCTGTTGTATCCAAAAACGAGCCCGAAGCCGAGAGCTAGTGCTAGTATCGTGATGACGGCGTAAAATTTATACGATAGCGTGCGTGCAAAAAGCGAAACCGCGAGCATCAGCAGGGCAAATCCTCCAAGTATCGCCATAGGCGCGATCGAGGCTAAATTTAAAAGATTATTTTGCATCGCTTCTTACCTTAAAATTTGCTTTTTCCATATAGGCGCGAGTCGCGGTCTGAGAGGCTTTGTTAAACATCAGCTCAAGGCTTTGCGTTACGCTGGGCTCGATGCTCTTTAACATCAAATTCGGCGCGACGCCCAGCACTACCACCAGCACGCAGATCGGGATGATAGAGCAAAGCTCGGTTCTGTTTAGATCGCTTAGCTTTCTATTCTCCTCATGCACGATCGCGCCGAAGAAGGTCTTTTTATAAAGGTTCATCGAATAGATCGCGCCCATTATGATGCCGAGTCCGCCCAAAAGCGCATAGCTAAAGCTGATCTTAAAAATCCCCGCAAGACTTAAGAATTCTCCCACAAAGCCGATCGTAAGCGGAAGTCCTATCGAGCCTAGCAGCACGACGCAAAAGCAAAACGCATAAAGCGGCATCACCCGCGCAAGCCCGCCAAATTCGCTGAAAAGCTTCGTATGCCTGCGGTCGTATAAAAAGCCTACGAGCATAAAAAGCCCGCCGCTTACTATGCCGTGGCTTATCATCAAAAATACCGCGCCGCTCATTCCTTCGCGGCTCATTGAAAAAATTCCTAGCATTATGACGCCCATATGCGCGATCGAGCTATACGCGATAACCTGTTTGATATCCTTCTGCGCAAAGGCGATGAAGCTCGCATAGATGATCATAACGATCGCTACGGCGCACATCATCCCGCTAAAATGCACGCTCGCGTCGGGAAATAGCGGCAGCGAAAATCGCACGAAGCCGTATGTGCCCATCTTAAGAAGCACGGCGGCAAGCAGAACCGAGCCTATCGTAGGGGCCTGACCGTGCGCGTACGGAAGCCAGGTATGAAAAGGAAAGCAAGGGGTCTTGATCGCAAAGGCGATCGAAAATGCCAAAAACAGAGGAATTTGCGTACTAAGCGGCAGCGACAGGCTCTGCCAGTTTAGGATATTAAAGCTATACTCGCCCGTAGCCTCGTGGTATAAGTAGCTCATCGCTACGAGCCCTACGAGTAGAAACATCGAACCTAAAAAGGTGTAGATGAAAAATTTCACGGCGGCGTAAATTCTCTTGCCGCTGCCCCACGCGCCGATGATATAGAGCATCGGAATGAGCGAAAGCTCCCAAAAGATGTAAAACAAAATCGCATCCAGCGCCACGAAAACGCCCACCATCGTCATCTCTAAAAATAGAATGCAGATGATTAAATTTTTGGCGCGCTCTTTAATGCTTAGACTAAGCAGCGCTAAAAAGGTAACCAGCGTGCTTAGGATCACTAAAAACAGCGAAATTCCATCCACGCCGATGAAGTAGTTGATGCCGTATTCGCTTATGAAAGGGTGCAGCACGCTAAACGCGATGCCGTCCACCGGCTCGTAGAGTATCCATAAAACGAGCGAAAGCACGAACTCTATAAAGCTCATCGTAACGGCGTAGGTCTTAATGCTCGCTTCGTCGATCAAAAAGCCCAAAACCGCAGCTACCGCCGGAAAAAATATAACCAAACTTAAAAAGTATTCCATGCCTACCTCACAGCGCAAACGCCAAAATCAGCAAAATGAAAGATCCCAAAACCATCCACCTTAAATTTGCGCTCAAATCTCCGCTATTGCTTGCGCGATCCGCACCTTCGCCGCTTTTTACCGCCACGCGAGCGATCAGATCGACGCTGGCGTCTATGATCGCGCTGTCGCATTTAGCGCAGATCTCGCTAAGCCTTTCGTATCCGCGCACGATCACGCGCTCGTAAATTTGCGGGATAAAATACTGAGCGATCAAAATTTTATAAAATTTGCAATTCTTTAAATTTTGGCTAAATTTGCCCTTGCCGTATGTCCAAATCGTGCCGATCGCTACCGCGCTTATCATCGCTAGCGTTAGGGCGATCAAAATTACCTCCACGCCGTGCGGGATCGAAATTTTAAATCCGGGCAGTATGCTAAGCACGAACTCAGCAAAATCGTGCTCGAAAAAGCCCGCGATCACTGCAGGCACGGCTAATACGCCCATCGCAATGAGGGCAAAGCCTTTCGCCTCGTGCGGATGGTGAGTAAATTTTTGCTTGCCGAAAAACACGAGCATTATTAGACGCACGCTGTAAAATGTCGTCATCGCAGCGCCCGCAAACAGCAGCGCCCAGATAAAATACGCGTCCGCGCTCCACGCCGCTTCTAAAATTTTATCTTTTGAGAAAAAGCCCGCGAACGGATAAAATCCGCAAAGCGCAAGCGAGCCTATGCACATTAAAATCGCCGTAGGCCGCATAAACTTATATAATCCGCCCATATTTTGGATATTTAGATCGTCTTTCATCGCGTGCATTACGTTGCCCGCTCCCAAAAATAGAAGCGCTTTGAAAAACGCATGCGTCGCCAGATGAAATAGCGCGATCCAATACGCCCCGAGCCCCGCGGCTACGAACATATAGCCAAGCTGCGAAAGCGTGGAGTAGGCGATGATCTTTTTAAGATCGTTATGAACCAGCGCCATCGACGCCGCAAAGACCGCCACAAAAGCGCCCAAGCAGACGATAAAACCGCTTACTTCGGGCGCGAGCGCGAAAATCGCATTTGCGCGGATCACCAGATAAACGCCCGCCGTAACCATCGTCGCTGCGTGAATGAGCGCAGATACGGGCGTCGGACCCGCCATCGCGTCGGCAAGCCAAGTATGAAACGGAAACTGCGCGCTCTTGCCCATCGCACCGATAAATAAAAGTGCGGCGATCAGGGTTAAAATTTCAGGCTCCAAGCTCGCTGCGTTCGCAAACACCACCTCGTAGCGCAACGAGCCGAAATTTAAATAGATCAGAAAAATTCCAAGCAGCATCCCAAGATCTGCGATGCGGTTCATTATGAAAGCTTCGTTGGCGCACCAGCTGTAATTGCTCCTATCATACCAAAAGCCTATTAGCAGCCACGAGCAGAGTCCGACCCCCTCCCAGCCGATGAAAAGTCCTAAAAAATTATCGCTCGTTACCAAAACCAGCATCGAAAATACGAAAAGCCCCAGGAAGCTGAAAAATTTAGCGAAGTTTTCATCATCCCACATATAGTAGATCTAATATACGTGCACTACGCTAGAAACTATGCCTACGACCACCATCATCACCGCACTTACGCTATCTATGAGAAAGCTAAATTTTGCATCCAAAAATCCCGTGCTTATGAAATCAGCTAAATTTACGCTGATTAGGCGGTTGTCAGAGACGAGCTCCATCAAAGCAAGCGACGCGATAGTACTTAAAATCACCAGCGCCGAGCAGACTACGCCAATAAACATCTTATCTTTGGCGCGAATGAAAACGCCTGCGAAGATCGCCGAGGCAAACGGTGCGAAAAGGGCGATTAAGAGCCATACAAAAACGGTATCAAGCATCCGGCCCGTCCTTAGAAGGATTTTTAAAATTTACGAAGCTGTCAAGCTCGATGCTGCCCGTTTTCTTATACCACAAGATGAGCAGCCCAAGCCCCACGGCCATCTCGCTCGCGGCGATCGCTACGATGAAAAGCGCAAAAATTTCGCCGTTTATGTTATCGTAAAATTTCGCCACGGCGACGAGGGCTAAATTTGCGGCGTTTAATAAAATTTCGCTCGAAAAAAAGAGCATTATCAAATTTCTTCGCTTCATCATACCCGCAAGCCCTAGCCCAAACATCATCGCAGCGACGATCAGATAGTGATTTAGACCCATTTTACCCCTCGCTCTCTTCGTAGCTCAGGCTCGCGTCCATCTGCTTATGCGCAAGCACGATAGCGCAGATCATCGCCACGAGCAGCATCACGGCGGCAAGCTCGAAAATCGCCAGATATTTCGTAAAGATAATCATCCCAAGCGCCTCGGTATCGTCGGTGTTTAAAATTTTAAGCGTTTCTACGTTGTTTGCAACCACCGCGCCGAGCACGATAATCACGAGCAAAAATGCGATCACGCCGCTAAGCGCAAAAAATAGCCTTGCCCCCTTTTTCGGCTCGCTTACGTTTTTATCCGCGCCCAAAAACATCAGCGCAAAGCCGTAGAGCACGATCACGGCGCCAGTGTAGACTATGATCTGCACTACGCCCAAAAACTCCGCATCCAGCAAAAAGAAAAATCCGCTCATAAATACCATGCCGCCAGCCAGCGCGCTAAGGGCGTAAAGGACGTTTTTGCTAAAAACGCTGATACCGAAAAGCGCCAGGCAAACCGCGCTGAAAAAATAAAATGCAAGCGTTTGTATCATTGCTCCTCCCCCTGCGCAGCGGAATCCGGCGCGGAGCTTTGCGTAGAATTCTCAGCGTCCGCGGCGGAATTCTTTTTGGAATTTGCTTTAGGTTTTTTACCTCGCGCGGCGGAACTCCTCGCGCCTTGCGTCGCGGAATTTTCTTTAGAATTTTCCGCAGAATCGTCGTTCGTAGCAAGACCGCCTGTGGAATTCTCGGCGTGCGACGCAACAGAATTCTCTTTAAAATTTTTACTTTGAGCGGCAGAATCTTCGGCGCTCTGCGGAGCGAAATTTTCTTTAGAATTTTCCGCCAAATTTTTACTATCCATAGCAGAATCTTCGGCGCTCTGAGAGACGAGATTTTCTTTGGAATTTCGCTGTGAATCAGGCGCGGATTTTTGAGCGTCCGTAACGGAATTTTCTTTAGACTTTTCGGCGTCCGCGGCGGAGCTTTCCTTTAAGCTTGCCCGCCCGACATCTTGCCGCTCGGCTAAAATTTCGCCGCTTAAGCCCGCGCCCTTTGAAAATAGAATTTTATCGCTAGCGGCGCCCTCTTTTTTAGAGCTTTCCGCGGCGCTATTTTTTAAATTTGAATCCGCGCTCTTTAAGCTTAGCTCGTCGCTTGCGGCGTCGCTTTTTATATAGGCGTTCGGCGTCATCTTGATCCGCGCGCCTGCGTTTTCATCCAGGCTGCCGTAGCCCGCAAATTCCTGCGTCGCGCCGTTTAGACATAAATTTTCGCCGCGAATCAAAAGATCCTCTTTGAAGCCGTAATACGCGCGCTGTTCGCTCGCAAGCTCATATTCGCAGCCGTGCACGATAGCGATCTCGGGGCAGACGTCCGCGCAAAGCCCGCAATAGACGCAGCGCCCTAAATTTATCGAGTAGTTATCTACCTTTTTGCGGCCGTCGGCGCCGAGGCTGGTCTCCATCGCGATGCAGTTTGCCACGCAGATCTTCTCGCACAAACCGCATCCGATGCAGCGTTCGCTGCCGCTTTCAAGCAGGCGCATGAGCTTGTGCACGCCGCGATATCTAGGCGGCATGACAAATTTTTCCATAGGATACCTAAGCGTATGCGAATTGCCGCGTTTGAACATATTTCGCAAAACGACCCACAGCCCCACGAAAAGCTCGCCGCGAAAGGTGCGGGTTAGAAATCTACGAAGCTTATCGCCACCTGAGTTAATAAGGGCTCGTTTATCGATCTGGGCGTATCTTGCCATCGTACCCTCCTTAAACGATCGCTAGCGCGGTAATTAGCACGCAAGCAAGAGCTAGCGGCATGCAGACTTTCCAGCAAAGCCCCATCAGCTGATCGGGGCGCAGATGCGGCCACGCCGCGCGAGCCCATAGGAAGCAAAAAAACACGAGGCTTGATTTTAATACCATCATAACGCCGCCGGGGATAAACCAAAATGCGTTAAATCCGCCTAAAAAGACCAGCGTCGTGACGACTGAGTAGGTTATGATATTGGCGTATTCGCCGATAAAAAACATACCCCAGCGCATGCCAGAATACGCCGTACCGGCGCCCGCTACGATCTCGGTTTCGTTTTCGGTGAGGCACAGCGGCGTGCGGTTGCACTCTACAAAGGCTGCGATGAGAAAGAGCGCAAAGCAGACGGGCTCTTTCCAGATAAACCACTTATCAATGCCGCCGCTTTGCGCGCTTACGATGTCGATGAGAGATAGCGAGCCCGTGATCATCACGATAGGGATCAGGCTAAGGCCGTTTATCACCTCAAAGCAGGTGATCTGCAAAAACGCACGAAACGCGCCTATCGTGCCCCATTTATTGTAGCTCGCGAGCCCTCCGATCAGTAGACCATAAACGCAGGTGCCGCTAGCTCCGAGTAAAAATAAAATTCCCACATTTATATCGCTTAAAATCGGTTGTATCGTCCGCCCGCCGATCGTAAACTCCGGCAGCAGCGGCACTACCGAAAGCGCCACGAAAGCTCCCGTAGCCGAGATTATCGGCGCGATTTTGAAAAGAAGCTTATTCGCCCGCGCAGGGATCGCATCCTCTTTGGTAAAAAGCTTTATCATATCCGCGCCTACCTGCAAAAGCCCCGCAGGCCCGACCATAGAGGGGCCGATCCTACGCTGCATAAAGGCAAGCACCTTGCGCTCGGCATAGGTCGCAAGCCCCGAGAGCAGCGCGATGACGGCTAAAATCACGAGCGCCTTTAAGACGGTGGCTACGAAATAAAATACACTATCGCTCATCTGCCCTCTCCCTTGAAATTTTCTCGATTTTTACGCTTGCATAGCGTGAGGTTTTGAAAAATATCTCGCCGCGCAGCTTCTCGTCAAAATACGGCAGATACGCCCCGCTAAAGCCCGGATCGATCTTTACGCTAGCGACGATTTCGCGCTTTAAGCTTACGAGCCCGTTTTCGCCGCTTTCGCTGTTTTCATCGCCGGCGCCGCCGGCTTTATGCGCGGCGCTTGCGCGATCCGTTTTTTTCGCACGAGCAGCACCGCTTTTATCATTAGCGGCACTCGTTTTGCCCACGTCGCTAGTTTTTTCATCATTGCTCGCGCCGTCTGCTTTGTAAATTTTAACGACATCGCCTGCGCTTACGCCCAGAGCTTCGGCGATGCCGGGGCTTAGATACAGCGCGCCCGTTTCGCCGAGCCCGCTGCTTGCGCCGCTAAATTTATTGAATTGATGCAGCGGATTTGCCTCATAGATTAAAATTTCGCCCTCGCCCGCGCTAAGCGGCGCGGAAAGCGAAATTTCAAACTCCTCCTCGCTAGCGGCGAGCTCCTCGTTTCGCAGCTCATATCCGCGGTGGTTTGCGCCGCCGTTGTCGTAAAAATTTTCTAAATCGTCAAATTTAATCGGCTCAAAATCCGCGCCCAAGCTTGACGTATAGCCAATCGCATGCTCCGCGCAAACCCCAAGCGCACAGGCGATGTCGTTTAGCTCGTATCCGCCGTAATCAAGCGCCGCATTCGTAGGCACCACGCGCTTGTCGTAGTTCGTAAACGTCCCCTCTTGCTGTACCAAGCTAGGTGCGTCCAGATCCGCTTCCAGTACGCCGAAGCTAATATCGCCCGCTTCGTTGTAGCCTAGCGTCTCGCCCGCATTTTCTTGCGCGCTAAGCTCACAGATGAGCGCGACGCCCAGGCTGTTCGTGCGCGGCGGCACCACTAGCACTTTTAGCGGCGTGTAGCGCTGCACCAAGCCCGCCAGACGCGCAAGCATGGCACTATTTGGCGTGCGGATAAAATCCTCGCCGATGATAAGCGAAAAACGCTCCTTTTTAGCCAAAATTTCATCTATTTTTTGCTCGTCCAGACCTAGCGCGCGGGCGAAATTTGAAATTTTACTTTCCGCGGGATTTTCGGAATTCTGCGCAGAATTTTTTGCGGAATTTTCAGCGCCGTCCGCGCTTGCGGAATTTTCGGCACCGCTCGCACTCGCAACGTTCCCAGCGCCATTTACCTCCGCAGAGTTCTCAGGATTTTGCGAACCCACGGATTTCTCGTCTAAATTTTCCTTCGCTGCGGCGCGCGAAATTTCAAATTCCGCCGCGAGTTTCGCATCCAGCCACTCAGGCAGATCGCGCCCGAACTTTTGCAAGATCCAAAGCAGGATCTGTGCCTCCAAGCCCGCGGCGTGCGGCTGATGGATAAAATTTTTGCCAAAGCCCTTAATGCCCTCGTCGCAAAACGGATGAAAATAGATCCCGCTTGCCTTATTTAGCTTGCAGGCGCTGTTTACCGCATAGCCCAGATTTGGTGCGTCGCTACGTAAAAACGTGCCGCAAACAACGATGAAATCGCTGTTTTTAACCGTCTGCGAATCCGCATTATAAAATTTCGTGCCGCTAAGCTTAGAAAATTCGCGCAGGAATTTTTGATAAGCAAGTGCTTCATCGTTGATCAAAGCGAGCTTAAATTTTTGTCGCAAAAGCTCTAAAATCCGCGCCTCTTCGTTGGTGATAAAGCTATTAAATTTGATATTTTTGATCTCGCCATCCTCGATACCGCGCACGATACGGCTAAAAACCGCTTCGTTTTTGCTCGCCCGTTCGTTTGAAAAATCCCAGCCGAAGCGCGCTCCTGCATGCAGAACGCTAAAATTTATGTCGCTACTAACGCGATAAATTTTTTCACGCGGCTCGCCTATGCCGCGGCGCTTGACCTCGTAATAAAGCAGTTCGCAGTCGCTGCTGTGCGGATTGGAAGCGGGGATTTGGCGCAGCTCCCAGGCGTTTGAGACGTATTTAAACGCGCGCTCAACCAGAGCTCCCGTCGGGCAGACCGCCGCGCTCTCGCCGTAGTTTACGCAATCATCATTTTCATTTACCCGCGCGATTAGGCTTTTTTGAAGTTTGTTCCACACGGCGTAGGCGTCTTTAGGCATCACGTCCTTTTGCTCCTTGCTCGGCGCGTCTCCGCCGCGCGGGACGAGCTTAAACGCATCTACGCCCAAGCGGTCTTTCGCGGCGGTAATACAGCGCTCGCAAACGATGCAAAGGCTAGGATCATAGCTCAAATATCCCCAATCCTGCACCTCGCGCGCCGTATCGCGAATAGCGTAGCTTTGGGCATTTGTGCGCATCAGATGGGCTAAATTTTGAAGCTCGCACTCGCCGCTTTGATCGCAAACCCCGCACGCCATCGGATGGTTAATACAATAAACCTGCGTGATCGCCTCGCGCTCGGCGTCGATCTCGGGGCTGCGGCTGTAAACGACCATGCCGTCCTTGGCCTTGGCGTTGCAGCTATAGACGCGCTTGCCGTCCGCTTCGACCATACAAAGTCTGCATGCGAGCGTCGGCGTACCGCCGCTTAGATAACAAAGCGCAGGGATAAAAACGCCGCAGCGACGCGCGACCTGCAAGATGTACTCGCCCTCGTCGCACTCGCAAGCTTTACCGTCGATCGTGATCTTTGCCATTTTAAACCTTAGAAATTTCTGCGAGTTCGAAATTATAACCGCCAAAGCCATGCCCGCCCGAGCCCAAAAGCGCGATCGTGCCCTTTAGCTCCTCATCCAAAATAAATTCTTTTTCCAAATTTAGGTGCGGCGTTTTGATACGGACGCGATCGCCGCCCTTGACCTTTGCGACCATGCAAAAATACCTTCCGCCGATGAGACGCTCGTCCGCATCGTGTTTGAAAACCACGGCGCCGTCGAAATTCTCAGGCTCTTTAAGGGGGCTTAAATTTGCCCGCTCTTGCGCGCCTAAATCCGCTCGCTCGCCGCGTAAGCTTAAAATTTTAACCCCAAACTTCGCTGCTATGAGAGATAGAAAGGCTTTGATATTTTCGGCGTCGGGATGGGTTTTAATAAGCGCATCGTCGATCAAAAGCGCGTCACAGCCTCTCCGTAAAAACTCCGCGATCTGCTCGATCTCCTCCTCACCCACGCTGCTTTCGCCGCTTAAATACTCCAGATCCAGATCCGCGAAATAGGGCTCGTCGCAAAAACTAGCGCAAATTAGCGCCAGCACGAAGCTTTGCGCGCCGATCTCGCATTTTATCAGCTCGCCCGGAAGATGCGGATCTTGCAGCGGCGATACGCTTAAAATTTCAGCGCCCTTAAAACTGGCTGCGAGCGCGGGATTTTGCAGGCTAAGCAGCGACGCGAAATTTAAAATTTTCATCCTCTTCCCTTTTTGGCGACGACCATCCAATCTACTTGGTTATAGCGTATCGAGCTTAAAAGCGTGGAATTTAACCCCTCAACTAGATCGGCGCTTTTTTGAACCGCGCTGAAATCGCCCATCTCAAACATAAAGATCATCGTCTCGCCGCGAGCGGAATTTTTTAAAATTTCGCCCATGCGGTTTAAAAATTTATCGCCCAGATGCCTCAAATCGTAGCGTTTCATCGATCCACCTCGCCTAAAATGATATTCGTGCTGCCGATGATCGCCGCGGCGTCGGCAAGATACTGCCCGGGTAAAATTTCCTCATAGACCGCGCAATGCCAAAAGCTCGGCGTGCGGATCTTAAGGCGGTACGGGCGGCTTTCGCCCATCGAGCGGATATAAAATCCAAGTTCGCCCTTAGGACTCTCGCTCGCGGCGTAAATTTCGCCCACGGGCGGGCGCAAACCCTGCGTAACCAGTACGAAATGCTGCATCAGCGAGTAGTTTTGCGTCATAATCTGCTCTTTGCTAGGATTTACGTAAGCGGGGTCGATCGCTAAAATTTGCGGATCGCTCAGCGGATAGAGCTTCGCGCACTGGCGCAAAATTTTAAGGCTCTCGCGCATCTCCGCCATATAGCACTTATAGCGTGCGTAGCAGTCGCCCTCGCTCGCATATGGCACGTCGAAATCAAGCTCGCCGTAGATGAGATAGGGTTCTTCTTTTCGGATATCCCACGCATGCCCGCTAGCGCGCAGCGTTACTCCGCTACAGCCGCAACTAAGGGCATCTTCGTGCGAGATCACGCCCACGCCCTCGGTTCGCATCAGCCAAATTCTATTCGTATCGAGCATATCTTCAAATTCTTTAATGTCGCTTGGGAATTCGTCGCAAAATTTTAGCATCTCTTCTAACCAGCCGTTAGGCAGATCCAAAAAGACGCCGCCGATTTTGATATTATTGTGCGTGAGGCGCGCGCCGCAGTATCTTTCTATGAGATCAAGTATGTATTCGCGCGAACGAAAGCAGTAGAGAAACACCGTCATCGCGCCGATGTCAAGCGCGTGAGTACCCAAAAACAGAAGGTGCGAGCTGATACGATTAAGCTCCAGCAAGATCGTGCGGATGATCTGCGCGCGGCGCGGCACTTCGATGCCGCAGAGCTTCTCGACCGCGGCGCAAAAGCCGTAGTTGTTCGAGCCCGATGCGACATAATCGACGCGGTCTGTTACGGGAACAAATTCCGCGTAGATCATATTTTCTGCCATCTTTTCGATGCCTCGGTGCATATAGCCCACACCCGGGCGCGCACGCACGATACGCTCGCCGTCAAGCTCCAGCACTAGCTTTAGCTGGCCGTGCGCGCTTGGGTGCTGCGGGCCGAAATTTAAGATCATATTCGCGCCCTCGCGCTCGTACTCGATGTTTTCGAAAAACGGTCTTAGCTTGTTTGGATTTTGCATTATTTTCTCTTTGTGATGATCTTGTAAATTCCGCGTTTAGCGCGTTTTACGAAGCGCACACCGCCCTCTTCTTGATATTCTTGTAAAATTTTTTCTTGTGGGCGCGGCTCGCCGTAACCGCTCTCGTGATAGAGCCGCGTAAAGTTAAAGGTATCCTTTTCATCTACGAACGCGGAATTTCGGTTCTCTTCGCCGATCCGCTCGCGTGCGTCAGATCCAAAAATTTTATCCACCTCGTACCACTTGGCAAACTCGTCTCCTTGCAGCGGATAGGACTTTAAAAGCGGGTGTCCGAACCAATCATCGGGCATTATTAGGCGCGCCAAGTTCGGATGATTTTCAATCCAAACGCCCATCATATCGTATAGTTCGCGCTCCGCCCAGTTCGCGCTTTTATAGATGCCCGCAGCGCTTTGTAAAAAGCTCTCATTCGGCACGAAGCACTTTAGCCGCGCGCGGCGCGCTCTTTTGGTATCCAAAAGCTGATAGAAAACCTCGATGCCGCCGCGAGCCTCGGTAAAATCCACGCCGCTTAGCTCGCATAAAATTTCATATCCCGCGCCCTTAAGAGCACGCAGCGCCGCTAAATTTTGCGCAGGCTCCACGTAGAGTACGAGAGTGTTAAATTCCACGTATGAGTTTAAAATTTGGATGCCTTCAAGCGCATCCAGATCGTCTTTGAAATCGCTCTCGTTTGCGCTGGATTTAGCCGTTTCCTCGGGGATGAAAAATCTGTCTTTGTAGTAATTTTTTTTACTCTGATCGCCTTTGGGATTAAATTTTCTCATCAGATCAGCCTTTTTGCCTTTTGTGCGCGGCGCGGAGTTTGGGTGCGGATCTTTTTTTGTAGCACCATCAGCGCAAACTGCAGCGTCTCGGGGCGCGGCGCGCATCCGGGGAGATAAATATCCACGGGCACTATTCGGTCGCAGCCTTGAACGGTCGCGTAGGTATTAAACATCCCTCCGGTATTGGCGCAGCTACCCATACTGATAACCCATTTAGGCTCTGGTATCGCGTCGTATAGGCGGCGCGTAAACTCGGCGTGCTTTTTGCTAAGCGTGCCTGCGATTATCATCACGTCCGATTGCTTGGCGCTTGCGCGAAATATCGTGCCGAAGCGGTCAAAGTCAAATCTGCCCGCGCCCGCCGCCATCATCTCGATCGCACAGCAAGCAAGCCCGTACGTCATCGCCCACAAGGAGTTGCTCCTGCCCCACGCAATCAGCTTATCGACGGTGGTAAGAACTACGGGAAGCCCGTTTTCGCGCGCGTAGTTTATCTTATGCTCTGCCAATTTAGCGCTCCTTTTTTCCAGGCGTAGATGAAACCGATGCCTAATAATACGATGAAAAACGCCATCTCTACAAGCCCGAAGACGCCTAAAATTTTAAAATTTACCGCCCACGGAAACATAAAGATAATCTCGACGTCAAAAAGTATGAAAAGCACGGCTATCAAAAAAAAGTGGGAGTTCATTCGGTTGGGCTGTTTGACGGCTTCGGGGCCGCTTTCGTAAATTTCGCCCTTGAGCCGCTCGTCGCGTCTATCTGCCAAACGCGAGCCTACCAAAGAGGATAGTTTAACGATGAGCGAAAAGACGCAAAAAGCCAGGATTAGCATTACGAATATTCCGAAATATGGGCTTTGCAGCGGAATTCTAGACATTTTTCGCCTCGGTTTTAAAATTTAATGTGGATTGTAACGAAGTATTGATTTAATAAAGCTTAGCGCGCGCCACTAAATTCGCTTTTAAAAGTAAAATTTAATATACCTCTCTCGTGCGATTTAGTGGGGATTAAGGCGCGTGTGGTAAAATTTCGCGGATTTTAAGGGAGAGCTATGAAATCTAGCAAGATAAGTCTCATTTTCTACGGCATATTCTGCGGCGTAACAATCTATTTTCTTATCTGGGGATTCGGTTTTATAGGAAGCGGCGATAAAATGCTATTTTTAGTTTCGGTATTTTTGGGCATCTTTATGGCCTTTAATATCGGCGGAAACGACGTGGCAAATTCCTTCGGCACTAGCGTCGGAAGCGGCACTCTTAGCATCGCGCAAGCCCTTTGTATCGCGGCGGTATTTGAAGCAAGCGGCGCGGTAATCGCAGGCGGCGAAGTAACCTCGACGATCCGCAGCGGCATAATCGATCTTAGCAAAATGGACGTGCATCCTAGGGATTTTATCTATGTAATGATGAGCGCGCTTTTTGCGGCGGGGGCATGGTTGCTTTTTGCCAGTAGAAAGGGTTTGCCTGTATCTACTACGCACGCTATCATCGGCGGTATCGTGGGTTCGGGACTTACTCTCGG
>CAURFS010000009.1:0-18624 GCA_963523845.1 uncultured Campylobacter sp.
CGCTTACTAAAGGCAGAATTCTATCTTGATTGCCAGCACGGAATTCGACGAAATTCTACGCCGCCCCCCTTGAGCAGTTAACAAATTTAATCTCGGGTGTCATTAAAAAATAATCTGTGATGAAATTTAAAGCACCTACTTAGTTGTTCGTTTTTATGTATAATTTAAAATTTACACACGAGATAAGTGCCGTGTTACCGATAGTAACTACGCTTTTAAAAATTTAAGACGATTTGATTTGGAATTTATAAAATTCCCGCCTCATTTTTGTATCATAAGCCACATCCAAAAAAGGAGTATCTATGGAAGAACACAAAGTGGAGTTACGCAACTCCCGCTTACAAGGACCACTGGACTCAGACGTAGACGAGCTGGGTTTAGACAGGCTAACCGATACCGTGCCGTTTCCTAAGCGCGGCGTCATCATTATGGCGATTGCCGCTGCAGTGGGCTTTGCGCTATATGCCGCGTTACCATTTGAGCCTAATGTCAAAAAAGGCCTTGCGCTGCTTGCTTTCATCGCGATTATGTGGCTTACAGAGGCCGTGCATATCACGGTAACCGCGCTTATGGTGCCAGTGCTTGCGGTAGCTATCGGACTTGGTAAATTCGCTAAAGATGGCACTTTCACGGCTGCCACCATCAAAAGCACGCTTGCAAATTTTGCAAACCCTACGATCTTTACCTTTTTCGGCGGTTTTGCTCTGGCAACGGCTCTGCATATGCAAAAGCTCGATAAAAAGATCGCGATGTGGCTAATCGCCCGCGCAGGCGGTCGCTTGGGTGTGGCTGCGATTTTAATCTGCCTTGCTACGGCGATCCTTTCGATGTGGGTTTCAAACACCGCAACTGCTGCGATGATGCTTCCGATCGCGCTTGGAATTTGCGCCAACATGGACGAGAGCAAAGATCGCGGCACGCTCGTGTTTTTGCTTTTAGGCATCGCGTATTCTGCAAGCATCGGAGGTCTGGGCACGCTCGTGGGATCTCCGCCAAATTTAATCGTAGCTCAAGCCTTGCACTACAGCTTCGCGGACTGGATGAAGGTGGGTTTGCCGCTAATGTGCGTGATGCTACCAATAATGCTTATGGTGCTTTATATAATTTTCAAGCCGAATTTAAGCCATAAAATAGAGATGGATCTGGAGCATATCCCTTGGACGCGCGAGCGCATTATTACTATCGTCGTATTTGCTCTAACAGCGCTTGGCTGGATATTTTCAAAGCAAATTTCAGCTCTTGTGGGCTTTAAAGTGGACGATGCTTACGTCGCCATCTGCTCGGCAGTCGTAATCGTCATACTAGGGCTTGCCAAATGGCACGATATCGCCGAAAATACCGAGTGGGGCGTGCTGCTGCTTTTTGGCGGCGGACTTACTCTAAGTGCGGTTTTAGGCGATTCCGGAGCCTCTAAGGTGCTTGGCGATCTAGTCGCGCACACTTTCGGCGGAGCGCCTACTTACATCGTACTTTTGGTAACGGCGGTTTTCATCATCTGCCTTACGGAATTTACAAGCAATACCGCCTCTGCTGCACTTTTAGTGCCTGTATTTGCGGGAGTAGCGGCTCAGATGGGGCTACCGAAAGAAACTCTTACTATAGTAATCGGTGTGGGCGCAAGCTGCGCTTTCATAATGCCGGTAGCGACGCCGCCGAATGCTTTGGTTTTCGGCACGGGGCGCATTCGCCAGGCGGAAATGGTGCGGAGTGGCGGAATTTTAGCGATATTCTCCGCGTTTTTGGTTTCGGGATACGCGTATATTTTTTACTCGTAAAATTCCGTCAAAATTCTATAGTCCGGGTATCTGCTCGGACTAAATATATTTATAAGATATATTTTTAAACTCCTAAATTTTCGGAATCTTTATAAAAAAATTCTGATTTAATACTATTTTAATCAGTTATCTGTATAATATGCATATTTTACGGAAAGAAGAATTTATGGATTTTGATTTTATAGCTAAATTTAGCCCGATGTTCGTAAAGGCGGGAATTTTAACGCTGAAGCTCGCATTTTACGGGATTTTACTATCCATTATCATCGGTTTTATCTGCACGCTAATAAAATACAAAAGGCTGCCGCTGCTAAGCCCACTTGTGAGCGCATATATCGAGATGTCGCGCAATACTCCGCTTTTAATTCAGCTATTTTTTCTATACTACGGCCTGCCGAAGCTGGGCGTTCAAATTTCAGGCTTTACCTGCGCGATCGTGGGGCTTGCGTTTTTGGGCGGAAGCTATATGAGCGAGAGCTTTAGGCTCGGTTTTGAGGCGATAAAAAAATCCCAGATCGAAAGCGCGATGAGCCTAGGCCTTAGCGAGGCGCAGATAGTGTTTTACGTCGTGCTGCCGCGCGCCTTTGCGATCGCCCTGCCCTCCATCAGCGCAAACGTAATCTTTCTGCTTAAAGAAACTTCGATCGTTAGCATCGTAGCGCTCGCCGATCTCGTTTATGCCGCAAAGGACGTGATCGGGCTGTATTACAAGACGAACGAGGCGCTATTTATGCTAAGCGTTTCGTATCTGATCATAATCCTGCCGCTTTCACTAACGCTTACGCTGCTTGAAAAGCGCCTTGCGTATATGAGAGGCTAACGATGGAACTCTTAAGCGGCGAAAATTTAATCAGGCTTCTTGGCGGGCTCGGGGTCACGCTGCAAATCGCGCTCATCTCGATCGCGGTTTCGCTTGCTTTAGGCTTGGTACTTGGAATTTTAATGGCCTCGGGGCGCAGAGCCTTATACATCCCGCTTAAAATTTGCCTGGAGATCGTGCGCATAATGCCGCCCATCGTTTGGCTATTCATCGTGTATTTCGGCGCGAGCAAGGCATTTGGCATCCACATATCAAATATCGCGGCTTCGATCATCGTCTTTAGCGTCTGGGGTGTTTTTGAGATGATGGATCTGGTGCGCGGCGCCGTGCTTAGCATCCCCAAGCATCAATTCGAAAGCGCCGAAGCGCTCGCATTTAGCAGATTTCAAATTTATCTCTACGTCATCCTGCCGCTTGCTATGAGGCGCCTAGTGCCCGCAACGATAAATTTATTCAGCAGGATGATAAAAACAACCTCGATCGCCGTACTAATCGGCGTCATCGAGCTCGTCAAAGTAGGCCAGCAGATCATCGAAGTGAATGTCTTCCGCGATAATTACGCGCCGCTAATCATCTACGGAGCGATATTTTTCGTATATTTTTTGATCTGCTATCCGATCTCGACGCTTTCGAAAAAACTAGAAAACAGGTGGAGCTGATGGAAATTTTAAAAATCGACAAAGTTAATAAATTTTATGGCGAGCTGCACGCGCTAAAGGACGTCAGTCTTAGCGTCGCGCAGGGCGAGGTCGTAGTGATCCTAGGCCCTAGCGGCTGCGGCAAAAGCACCCTACTTCGCACGATAAATGGGTTAGAGGAGGTACAAAGCGGAAATTTTATAATCGAGGGCGAGCGGATCGATCAAAATTTCAAAGAGTGGCGCAGGATCAGACAAAAGATCGGCATGGTCTTTCAAAGCTATGAGCTCTTCGACCACTTAAATGTGCTACATAATATAATCCTAGGTCCCGTGAAAGTCCAAGGCGTACCGCGCGAGCAAGCTGTAGAGCTAGCCAGGCATTGGCTCAAAATCGTAGGACTAGAAAATAAAGAGCGAGCCTACCCCAAAGAGCTTAGCGGCGGGCAGAAACAGCGCATAGCGATCGTGCGAAGCCTTGTGATGAAGCCCAAGATCATACTTTTTGACGAGGTTACCGCGGCGCTTGATCCCGAGATCGTGCGCGAGGTGCTAGACGTAATGCTAAATCTCGCCAAAGAGGGGCAGACGATGCTAATCGTAACGCACGAGATGGGCTTTGCGCGCGCCGTAGCCGATCGCATAGTTTTTATGGATAAGGGAAGCATCGTGGAGATTAACGAACCGGAGGCGTTCTTTACCGCGCCGAAGAGTGAGCGCGCAAAGAAATTTCTAAATATGTTCGAATTTAAAAAATAAATTTTAATAAAGGAGAAAAGATGAAAAAAACGCTAAGCACGCTTTTTATCTTAGGTGCGTTATTTTTCGCAGGTTGCAACGACGAGGGGAAAGGCTCCTCAAATTCCGCGCACGGTTCCGTCGCGCCGCAAAGTTATATCGACGGGATTAAAAAGCGCGGTATAGTAAGGATCGCGGTTTTCGGCGACAAGCCGCCGTTTGGTTATATCGACGAGACGGGTAAAAACGCGGGATATGATGTGTATTTTGCAAAACGTATCGCAAAGGAGCTTTTGGGCGATGAGAGCAAGGTTCAGTTCGTGCTCGTAGAGGCCGCCAATCGCGCGGAATTTTTGGCGTCGGATAAGGTCGATATCACGCTTGCAAATTTCACCGTCACGCCGGAGCGCAAAGAGGTCGTAGATTTCGCACTGCCGTATATGAAGGTAGCCCTCGGCGTCGCGAGCAAGGGCGGCGATATTACCGACGTTTCGCAGCTTAAAGACAAAACGCTTTTAATCAACAAAGGCACGACCGCGGATCTGTATTTTACAAAAAACCACCCCGAGATCAAGCTTTTAAAATTTGACCAAAATACCGAGACTTTCGGTGCGATGCTGGATCGCAGGGGCGATGCGATCGCGCATGATAATACGCTTTTGTTCGCGTGGACGAAATCAAACCCGGGCTTTAAGGTAGGCATCCGCTCGCTCGGCGATCAGGACGTCATCGCGCCTGCGGTCAAAAAGGGCAACGACGAGCTTCGCAAATGGCTTGACGATCTAATCGTAAAGCTCGCGGACGAGAAATTTTTCCACGCCGACTACGACGCGACGCTAGCGCCGGTATACGGCGACGACATCAAGGCTGACGACGTCGTAATTGAGGGCGGAAAGTTATAAATTTAGATTCGCCGTCTAGTTTAGCAGGGCGATCTTACTAGGCCCCACAAGCTCGCAGCGAGCTGGCGCCGTAGCTTTACCGAAACGGCGCCTATAAACGCTCATAGGAGGCGGCGAGTGCTTCTATAAGCTAGCTAAATTTATCGATCTTGCGGCAAAGTTTTGCTTCCGCACGGCGAATTTAGCCGCGGAGTAAATTTTAGCCGAGCCGAAACGCAATCTAGCGCCCTCACCGTGGCAAAATTTAAGTCGCGAGCGGCAGCGTGAAATTTCAAACGATAGTAAAATTCTAATGTAAACTGCTCGCGCGGTAAAAATTTTGCCGTGCGAGCGATGATAAATCGCAAGCGGCCGCGCATTAAACAAATCGAAAATTTATAAAAATTTTATAGACCTATACGGCTTGCAAAATTTATGCGGATACTAACCACGCGCCCATCCTATCTTTTGATTAGAGCTCAAAGTAGCTTGTAAGCTCCACGCGGGCAAATTTGCTCTGCCGATTTAGAGCCAAACGCATAAGCCGCGCAACGCATCCATTTCCACGTTCAGCTACACGGCGCATCCGTGCCGCTAAGCCTGCGATCCCGCGCGCTATGTCCTATCTATCTGCACCGTAGCGGCTGTATGTAGCTCGCCGCCTCTGCCATACTCTACTGCGCCGCTGCCCGTCTCATTCGCTCCAAATTTTGCGGTTCAAATTTAGCTCGCTCACGATGCCTACGAGCGCGCCGATCTCATCTACGTAAAGCTCTATCGTGGCATCCTGCTTTAGCGAGCAGTCGATTCTAGGCTCGAAATTATCGCGCCAGGTCTCGATCGCCACGTAAATTTTATCCTCCCTTAGCACCGCGTTTATCTGCGAGCCCAGCCTTAGATAGACCTCCGTCAATCGCTGCATCAAAAGCGGCGTCAAAGCGTATCTAGCGCCTACCTGATCGGTCGTATAGACGTCGAAAAACTCCTCAAATTTCACGTCGTCCATATTCGCTCGCTGCCCGTATCTGCGCAGATTTCGCGAGTTTTTGTGACATACCCGCACCTCGCAGTTAAGCCTTTTGTGAAAGTCCGCGACGAAAAGCACTCCGTGAAATTTTATGTCGGTGCGAGTGCCGTTTTTGGTACGCACCTTTTCGGCAGCGTAAAAGTCGCTAAAACTAACGCGCACGCCCTGCACCTCCCCGCTCATCATATCCTCGCTCGATTGTTCGTTTATGTAGCAGTCGTAAATTTCAAAAAACTCATCCGTCCCCAGCCCGCCGCTTTCGTCGTAGCTAAGCCGGAAGCTTTTTGCGATGCTCGCGACGATCCTGTTTTTAAAATTTGATCTGAAATTCCGTCTTTTGCTCTCCGTCAAAAGAGCGCTCACGATGCCGTAAACGGAGATGCCGAAAAATACGCCGGGCGGCACTTCGCCCCAAAAGAGCGCCACCAGTGCGCCCATACCGGTCCCTACGACAGCGGCGATGATGTTGGCCTTTTTCACCGCTTTTTGCAGCGCCGCGCGCTCATCCTCCAGGCCCTGCAGATCGGCTAGAAAGTTAAATTTTGACTGGGCTGCGCCGTCTTTTTCACTCCCGCCCTCGCCTTCGGCGGCTTTAGGCTCAAACCTTCCGCAAGTAGCGCTCATGCGGCTATCGCTGTCTTTAAAGCCGCTACCCTCGCCTGCTTCGGCTTTTAATACCCGCCCCTCGTTTGTATCGGTGCTTAAAATTTGCCCATTTTGTGCTGCACCCTGCCCTAGCATGCCCCTGTCTTGCGCCGTATCAAAGCCGCTAAATTTATCAAAATTTGCGCGCTGCGTGCCGCCGTTTTTGCCAAAGCTTAAACTGTAAAATAGGCGGTAGAGCAGTCCGTTTAAAACTGGAAAGATGATGAAAAGCGCGACTATGAGCCAGTTTGTATCAAACGGGACGGGCTCCGCCCTGCTATTTAAAAGCACGTAAAGTCCGACTAGCAGCAGGGTTATCAAAAATGAGATAAGCTTGCTAATGCGCGCGAGCCTTTCGCGCCGTTTTTCAAGTAGGTAAAGCTCTTCCAGATCGCCGTTTCTATCCATAATCCGCCTTTTGTAGCGCATTTAAGCGCCGGTTTATTTACCGCGTGCCAATTTTAAACGCTCGCGCGCCGCAAGTTTGATCGCCGTTAAATTTAGCGCAAAGCCGCGCCCTACTGCAAAATTTTAAAATTTGCTCCGCCGCTTTAGATTTAGCCGTTATAAATTTTAAATTTCGTCCTTGCCGCGCCGCAGTTCGTTTAATGCGGGCAGATTTTTAGCGCCTCTTTCAGCCGCCCTAGCCCCTCTTTTAGCAGCGCCCTAGAGGTCGCGATATTTAGGCGCAAAAATTTCTCGCCGCCCTTGCCGTATTGCGCGCCGCAGGAGAGATACAGCCCCGTTTTTTCGCGGATGAAGCGCGCAAGCTCCGCGCTATCCTGCGTGTAAGCGCCCGTATCAAGCCACATCAGATAGGTTGCATCTTGCGGCACGACATGCACCTGCGGAAGCTCACGCGCGATAAATTCCGCCGCGAATTTGCGATTTTCGCTGAGGTATTCGCGCAGCGCGTCCAGCCACGCGGCACCCTTCGTAAATGCGGCGATCGCACCCTGCACTGCGAAAAAATTCGGCTCGGCGATGTCGTCGGAATTTAGCGCCTTTGAAATTTTATGACGCAAGCGCTTATCTGCGGCAAAGACCGCCGCGCTTTGTAACCCTGCGATGTTAAACGCCTTGGTTGGCGCGATTATACTGGCCGAAATCCTCTCGCAGCTCTTGCTTGCCGCGGCAAAGGGCGTGTAACGCACGCCGGGCTCGGTCAGATCGCAATGCACCTCATCGCTAAGCACCGTCACGCCGTGCTTCTCGCACAGCTCACCGATGCGGGCAAGGTCATCCCTACTAAAAGTGCGGCCGACCGGATTGTGCGGATTGCAAAGGATAAAAAGCGTCGTCTGCAAATCGGCTAGCTTAGCCTCCAAATCCTCCCAATCGATGCTATAATCGCCGCCGACGTAGGCAAGCTCGTTTTCCACAGGCACGCGGGCGGCGTTTTTGATGCAGTAGTAAAAGCAGTTATAAACCGGGCTTATCAGCAGCACGTTTTCGGCGGGCGAGGTGAGCTTGCGAATGATCGAATCGATCGCAGGCAGCGTGCCGCTAGCATAGATCAGCCACTCCTTTTGGATTTCATAATCGTGGCGCGCGAGCCACCAGCCTTGATATGCGCTGCGCCACTCATCATCCACAAGCGAATAGCCCAAAACCCGCTCGTTCAGCCGCTTTTGCAGAGACTCGATAATCTCGGGCGCTACGGCAAAGTCCATATCCGCAACCCACATCGGAAGCTCGTTCTCGCCCACGTCCCATTTAAGCGACTTCGTGCCGCGGCGGTTCGGCAGGGTGTCGAAGTCGTATTTCTCTTTACCGAAGGTAAAATCAAAAAGTCCCATCTTACGCCCTTATCTCAGTAATGATCTCTATTTTAGACGCGTCTGTAGAGCCGTCTAGGATCAGCTCGCCGATGCTTGCTGCGCGGATTAGCCCGCTGCTTGGATTTTTGACGCTATCGATCGCGCCTTTTACCTCGGCATGCACGTCGCTGTATTCAAACGCTAGCGTCGTGTTTATGAGCTCGCAGTCTTGCAAGCGCAGGTTTTGCATATAGCAAAAGCCCTGCAGGCTCTCGATCTTGCAGTTTCGCAGCGTTACGTTTTTGGAATTCCACCCAAAGTATTCGCCTGCGATGAAGCAGTCCTCGACCACGATATTTTCGCAGTTCCAAAACGCGTCCTTGGAGAGGAGCTTGGAGTTTTTGATCGTTACGTTTCTGCAGCCGTCGAAGCAGTAATCCCCGAAGAGCGATAGATTTTCGATACTTAAGTTTTCGCAATCAAGCCCGAAATACGCGCCCTTTGCGGTGACGTTTTTTAGCGCGACCTCGCTGCAGTGCCACAAGGTCTCCTGCGCGTCGTGGAATTCTACGTTTTGCAGCGCGGCGTCTTTTACGCGGCGAAGCCCTTTAGGCGCGCCGTAGAGGCAGTCTTTTAGCACCACGCCGCGGCTATACCAGATCCCTGCGCGCGCGACCTCGTCGAATAAGCAGTCCTGCGCGCGGATATTTTCGGCGTACCAAAACGGATATTTCCACTCAAATTTACAGTTTTGTGCGACGATATTTGCGCTGTGCTTTAGCGGAGACTCGCCCTCGCCGAAAACGGAATTTTCGATCCGCAGATCCTTTGCGCCGAACAGCGCGCGCTCGCCGCTAAAGTGCTTTTGTTTTAATATTTGCATGGCTTTCCTTAGATTTTAAAATTTGCTTCAGATTATACAAGGAATTTCAAAATTCCGCGTAGCTTGGGCATATGAAACGCAAGCGAATTTTAAAAATTTTAAAATTTAAAGGCGGCGAAGGGCTAAATTTGACGCGCCTCGGTAGTGGTTACGAAACATATGCGGCGAATACGCGGCAAATAGCCGCGCGCTTATAAAGGCGTTTTTGTAAACGCCCTAATGAAGCGCGCCTAGATCACTACGGCTAGCCGCGTATTCGCGCAGGCACCCGTATCTGCCCGCGACGCGTGTCGCTCGAAAGATACATAAAATTTATCGCGAGCGGCGCCTTATAAAATTTGTAAAATTTTCTACAATCAACGTGCAAGTTCCCCTAAAGCGTCGTGTCTGAAAAAGCGTAAATTTTACCCCGCGCACAAACGGGGTGCGTCTAATGCTCGTGGTGATGCAAGTGGATGTCTTCGCCGCGGTCTCGATCCGTAGCACGCTTTCGCAGATCAAAATACACAAAAAGCCCGCTAGGCTCGCCATCCTCGTAAATTTCAAGCTTGTAGCGCATTACGGCATGCGTGCACACTGCAACGTCAAGCATCGCTTCATAGCCGTCTGCGCTACGCTTTAGCGGGAATTCCGCATTGCCCATATTCATACTCACGCCCGAAATTTTAACGCTCGGATTTTTCAGCTCACGCGAAATTCCACTTATTTTTAGCTCGTTTGCTCCCGCTTCGATCGGATGGCGCGCTACGCTAAAGAGCGCCTTCTGCCCGCCCGCGTTAGTCTCGCAGTCCTGTGCGGCTAGATTGCAGCCCAGACGCGTCCTTATGTCCTTAAATAATGCATCGCTCTCATCCGCGCCAAATCCCAAAGTAGCGGCGACAATCAAGCTAAAACGTAGAGCCTTTATCATTATGATCCTTTGTAAATGACATTTGTGCGCAATTTTAGCAGAAAATTCCGCGCCTATTAAAAATATTTATTAAAATTTTAGCTAAAATAACAATATTTTTTACGAAAGGATGAAAATGGCTGAGTTTTTAATCAAAGACGCCAAGGACGGCTGCAAATTCGATCTACTTTATGACGGGCACGTATTGTGCACCTCCGAGGTTTATACGAGCAAGGCCGCTTGCAAAAACGGCATCGAAAGCGTCGCAAAAAACGCCGCACTAAATAAGATCGAGGATCAAATCGCGGGCGGAGAAAAGCTAAACAATCCGAAATTTGAGCTTTACACCGATAAAGCAGGCAAGGTTCGCTTCCGCCTAACGGCCAGCAACGGACAGATCATCGCCGTTAGCAAAGATTTTGAAGCCAAAGCGGACGCTCTAAAAGTAATAGAGCTTATCGTAAAACAGGCTCCGAAAGCCAAGATCAAGGAGGCGTAAATGGACATAAACGGACTTGTAAATATGGTCTCTGCGCTCAAAAGCGACGATAAAAATTTAAGAGAATTTCAAAGCGGTCCGGTCGCTTTTATCGAAAAATTTCTAGGCGTGGATCTGCCCGACGATCAGATAAATGCGATAATTGCGGGCATCAGCTCAAATTTTTTAAGCAAAAACGAAAGCGGCGGGTCTGGCTCGCTAGGCTCGATGCTGGGCGGACTTTTGGGCGGCGGCGAAGACGTGCGGGCAAACGCCGTCGATAGCAAAGGCGTGGATTTTAGCGCGCTGATCGGCAAAATCGCAAGCGCCAAGCTCGACCTAAACGGCGACGGCAAAATCGATATCAACGACGCAAGTAGCTTTTTGGGCGATCTTTTAGGAGGCGGCGCAAACGGCGAAGACAAGGGGTTAAATTTAGGCAGCCTGCTAAAAACGTTTAAAATTTAAACAAGGCTAAATTTCAAACGCAGGCCGGATTTTGCGCGACAATGCTTAAATTTGCGCGCGCTATTTTAATCCGCGCCTGCGTCGTTTAACGCTCGCGTGAAGGGTTTAAATTTATGCTGTATTGCGCGCGAGGCATTGAATTTAAGCAAAACGGGCTTAAATTTATAGCCAGCGAGACGGCATTGAATTTAAGCCGCTTCCTTGTAGCATTTTATTTATGCTGCCGCGACATAGCGCCCTGCTCCGCTCTTTTGATCGCCCATATTGAGCTAAAATAACCACAAACTCTGCTTTAAATTTTATCTTTGCTCTTTAACGTCCGCTTTAAATTTAGTCGCTCTTTGACTCCGTTTTGTTTTACCGCCCATTCAAATGCCCGCACAGCGCGCCATAGCATGCCATTAAATTTTTAAAAACGGCTATAAATTAAGCGCGAAAGAGTTCGCCTAAAAAGGATATATTTTATTTCTATTTACTGTTTAGGTAGTATAATCGTTCTCGTCCGACAAGATAAAACCTCCTTTTTGTATGAAGCCCGAGTTTAAAAGCTCGGGCTTTTTTTATGCCCGAAATTCTGCTATAATCCCGCCAAAAACTACAAGGAATTTTATGCTTTCACATATCGACGAAAACAATATGCCGCGCATGGTGGATGTCGGCGCTAAGGATAATAGCGAGCGTGTAGCCACCGCTAGCGGCATCATACGAATGAGCGCGGAGGCGTTTGCCGCCGTCAAGCAAAACACTGCCAAAAAAGGTCCCGTGCTTCAAACCGCCGTCGTTGCCGCGATAATGGGCGCTAAAAAGACGAGCGAACTCATACCAATGACCCATCCGCTTACGATTACTTCGATTAAAACCGATATTGAGGAGCTTGCGAGCGAGTGCGCATTTAAGCTTTTTGTAACTGTGAAAATCACGGGCAAAACGGGCGTCGAGATGGAGGCGCTAACGGGCGTGAGCGTGGGGCTACTGACGATTTACGATATGCTAAAAGCGATAGATAAATCGATGCAGATCACCGACGTCGTGTTGCAGCGCAAAGAGGGGGGCAAGAGTGGCGTGTATATTAGGGGCTGAAAAGCCAAAAATCGACTATCCACTCTTTTGGGAATATAAAGTAGTCCTAGACGCGACTACCCAAAAGCGTGAGCAGATCGATGAAATTTTAAAGGGCGAGAATTACAAAATAGACTTTTCGCGCTTTTCAAACGGCGGCAAATATATGAGCTTCAACGCAAGCGTCTTCGTTAAAGACGACTTGCATCGAAACGAAATTTTCGAGCGCTTAAAAGCCCACTTTAAATATGTATTGTAACAGGAGATGAAATGAAAGAAGCAATAACCAAAAAATTCGGCGCCGATCTCGCGCAAATTTCACAAGCCGAGCTAGCCTCATATGTGCAAGAACTCGCCTTGCAAGAAGCCACGAAGGCTTTGTGTGAGCTTGACGACGAGAGTAAAAGCGCCAAAAGCACGCAATTAATCCTAGACTTCGCAGCCGAGTTAAAAGACGCGGGCGCGCTTAGCGATGAGACGGCAGAAGCCCTACTTAACGGCGTTAAAAAGGCGCTGTGCGACGAGGACGAGCAGGCTCTTTACAAGCTCATCTACGACTACGACGATCTGCGCAAAAAGATCGCTTGTAAGCAAAAGGCGATTAAAACCCTTGTTTTGCGCAGCTACGACGATCTGGATACCGCGCTGCAAAACGCAAGCGAAACAGAAGCAAAAGAGCGCATAGGCTCGGCGCTACAGCGAGCGATTGCGAGTAAACTTCCGCTTGCGGACGTGCTGAAAGAAGCGAGCGAACTGGCCTTCATAAGCGTGCTCGAAAGCGGCACCGACATCGAGGATACCGCGCACGAGACGGCGAAAAACATCGCATTTTCGGCTATCGGCGACGGAGAATTTACGAAATTCCGCACGAAAGAAATTTCAAAAATCATCATAAACCGCGCGATTTTCGTCGCAAACGAGAGCAAAAATACCGCCTCTGCGCTGATTAGAGGCGCGATTTTAGGCTGCTACGACGGCATAAACAAAGCCGCCGAGAGATACCGCGACGAGCTAAGTTTCTCGCCAGCAAGCGACGCACAGAGCCTAGAGAACGAAAGACTTCAAATTTCGCAGATGAGCGAGCTATTTAGCGCGGTTTTAAGCGACGCGGTCGCAAGCTCGGAGGAGCCCGCCAAAAGCGAGATCGCTAAGATCGCCGATGAGGAATTCGGCGGCTATCTGGCTAAATTTAGAAAAATTTCAACCGATCTTGCCGAGCAGCTAAGCGCCAAAATCGGCGAGATCGAGCTTGGCGAGCGCGCGAAAAAGGCAAGCGCCAAGGCGCGTGAAATCACTCAAGAGCTGAGCCAAAAAAGCGCCAAAATCATCGAAAACCTCGATCTGGACGAGAAACTGGACGCAATCAAAAAAGAGCTTAGCGAGTTTGAAAAGAAGATGAGTCAAAAATTTGCCGAGCTAAAAAGCTCCGAGGTCGCCAAAAACGTAAGCGAAAGGGCGCGCGAGATGAGCGCTAAGGCTTACGAGGCCGCAAAAGAAACGATCGCCAAGCTAAAGTCCAAAAAGGACTAAATGGGCGCCGCAGGCGCGAAATCCCTAGCGGTAAACACTCAGCGCTCACTGCTTTGCGCTGCAAAATTTACTAGCACGCCTTAAAGCTCGCGTGCCCTAAAAGAAAGGAGCTTTCGTTAGAGTTTGCGAGGCCCGCGCAGAATTCTTTATGCGCTTTAACGGCGCTGTAAAATTCCGTGCCGCCAAAAATCCTACGGCGATGCGAGACCCCGGTCCAACCAAATCTTGCCGCAGTGATAAAATTCTAAGTGCAAAATTTTATAGCTGTCAGAGCATATATAAAATTCCAAAAACGGTGCGAATTTTTAAGCTTGAAATTTCATCGCGTAGATTTGCGTAGCAGAATTTTAAAATTCTAAACGCATAAAATTAAAATTCCGCCTCAAAGTGATATGGCACGATTTGCAGTTTGAAATTTTATCCCGACGCGCGCAAATGAAATTTCGCGAGATAAATTCTACGAAAAGGCGTCTTGGCGTTTGGCATTTCTACGATCATTTTCACTGTAGCGTAAGATGCGATGTGAGGAGCCACTACTAAGCTAACAATTAGAATTTTGCATTGCAAAGATTAGCGCGGCTCATCTCGAATCATAGCGACATCCGAGCCCATTTTATCGCACGATTTGATCGCATAAATTTTAAACCGATCTTGCTGCGCCCGGGCCGAGCGCCTGGTGTAAATAAAATTCTACCGGATTTATCGTTGCGTAAATTTAAAACCGCGCCCACGCTCTATTTGGGCGCAGAGGTGCTTTGTTTATGCAGCGCTGCGCTTGGATAAAATCACTACTTTCACACAGCAATGCCTCGTTTACGCCACGATAAAATTCTGCGAAATCTCCGCTAAATTTTATCCCTAAATTACAAAGCCTAGTTCTATTTTAAAGACGACGGGTGTTCTTAAATTTCACGGCAAATTCCAAATAGATCGCGCCTGCAAAATCCGGCAATCCAAAATAAAATTCTAAAAATTTAACCAAATTTCGCTAAAATCGCCGCAAAATTCCAAGGAGAAAAGATGAAAAAATTAGCTCTTTTAATATCCTTTGCTGCGATGATGATTTTTACCGGCTGCGCGAGCACCACGCAAGGCGGTGCCGTAGGCATCGACCGCTCGCAATTCATCACCGTAAGCGAAGCTGAAATGGATCAAAGTGCCGCGCTTGCCTACAAGCAAATTACCGCCCAAGCAAACGCCAAACATGTCCTAAATACCGATAAAAAGCTAACTGATCGCGTCAGAGGCATCTCGAGGCGCCTAATAGCTCAAGTGGGCGCATTTCGCAAAGACGCACTGAAATGGAACTGGCAAGTAAACGTCATCAACGACCCTACAATCAATGCTTGGTGTATGCCTGGCGGTCGCATCGTCGTATATACTGGCATCATCGAAAAACTAAAGCTTACCGATGCCGAGCTGGCTGCTATTTTGGGGCACGAGATGTCGCACGCACTGCGCGAACACAGCCGTGAGCGAGCCTCGACTGAACAGATGAAAGATGTCGGTATCGCCGTAGCAAGCTCTGCAGCGGGGCTTGGAGATCTGGGCTCAGCGGCTTTGAACATGGCGGCGCAGTACACATTCACGCTGCCGTTTTCGCGCACGCATGAGACGGAGGCCGATCTGATGGGCGTTGAGCTGATGGCGCGCGCGGGATACGATCCAAGGGCGGCGATAAACGTCTGGGAGAAGATGAATAAGCTAAATGAGAGCCATCCACTTAAATTTATGTCCACGCACCCTTCAAACGACGATCGCATCGCCGATCTAAAAGAGGCGATGCCGAAGGTTCTACCGCTTTACGAGGCTGCCACAAGAAATAGATAGTCTTGCGATTTAAAATTTCGCAAGAGTTTGCGCGCTGAGGTTTTTTAAGTAGTGGGTTTTATCGTCGCATTTAAATTTCTTAATGGGCTTGCGCGCGGCGCTAGGATTTTATCCACCAATCCGCCGCCGCGCCGAAGCTCAATCGCGACAAAAGCCTGCCGCAGCGCGAAATTTTAAATTACGGCAGAATTCTACAAGCGGGCGCGAGGCATTTTCCGCGCCTTTTGGATTTTAAAGTGTTTTTAGATATAATCATAAATATTTATTTTTAAATTTCAAAGGATAAGAAATTTGGACACGGACAGTTCGGTTTTAATGTTAGTTTTAGCTTTTGTATTCATCTTTATGAATGCTTTTTTTGTTCTTTCGGAATTCTCAATCGTCAAAGTAAGAAAGTCTCGCCTCGAAGAGCTTATCAAGGATAAAATTCCAAACGCAAAGCTCGCTTTTAAAATTTCAAACTCCCTAGACACCTATCTCAGCGCCACACAGCTAGGCATTACGATAAGCTCGCTCGCTCTCGGCTGGATCGGTGAGCCCGCGGTATCAAGACTGATCGAGCTGCCGCTAAGATCCATCGGCATAGGCGGCGGAGCGGCGGCACATACGATCGCCTTCGTCATATCTTTTACGCTCGTTACGCTATTTCACGTCGTGCTTGGCGAGCTGGTGCCAAAATCCATCGCTATTGCCAAAACCGAGAAGATCGTGCTTTTTATCTCCAGACCGCTTCATATTTTTTGGATTATGTTTTTTCCGATCATCAAGGCGTTTGACTTCATCGCCGCCGTCTCGCTTAAAATCATCGGCGTAAAGCCTGCTAAAGAGAGCGAGCTCGCGCTTTCTGACGAAGAGATCAAAATCATCGCGAGCGAGAGCCTAAAAGGTGGTGTGCTCGATAGCCTAGAGACCGAGATCATCAAAAACGCCGTCGATTTCAGTGACACGGTCGCTAAAGAGATAATGACGCCGAGGCGCGATCTCATATGCCTAAATAAGCAAAAAAGCTACGATGAAAACTACGCAACCGTATTGCAGTCGAAATTTACGCGCTTCCCATATATCGACGGTAGCAAAGATAACGTCCTAGGCCTCATCCACATCCGCGATATCATCCAACAAAAGGGTGAGCGAAGCTTCGATAAGATCGTGCGCAAGCTCATCATCGTGCCTGAAAACAGCCCGATCTCTAAAATTTTACCGATGATGAATAAGCAGCGCATTTTTGCCGCGCTCGTCATCGACGAATACGGCGGCACGGCGGGATTTTTGACGATGGAAGATATAATAGAAGAAATTTTTGGCGACATCAACGACGAGCACGACGCGAATGCGCAAAATTTCAAACGTATCGACGAGAACACCTTTGAGTTTAGAGGCCGCTTCGAGATCGAAGGCGTCGAGGAAGTGATGGGCATTGACTTCGACGAAGAGACCGAGCAGCTAACGATCGGCGGCTACGTCTTTAATCTCTTCGGCAGCCTACCTGAAATCGGCGATAAAATAAGCGATGAAAACTGCGATTACGAAGTGCTGCGAATGGATGGCACAAGAGTTTCGCTCGTAAAAGCGATCAAAAAAGCAGTCGCGCAGCCGCAAGAAAACGAAGAAGCAGAGAAAAATAACTAAGTCAAAGTGTAGGCTAATAACATTCCGCCCTGCAATGCTGCGCGCCGGAAATTTCAAACATGCTGCCGCTTGCGACGCTCTCAATTCCCATCTAGGATGAAAATTTATTCACCGCTCCCGTATAGATGCCCTAATAGCGGGAGAGGAATGCCCGCCGTCCTTCAGAGCGCCATAAAGTGCTATTTATAAGCGCGCTGCAAACGAAAGGTGAAATTCTACCGCGAAAATTCTGCCAGAGCGGTGCTAGATAAAATTATTGATAGCCTTCTTTCAAATTTTGCGAGATCGTAAATTTTAAAAATTTCAAAATTTTGCGGAATTTTAAAATTCTAATTGATCTAAATTTCTCGGCCAACTTAAATAGCAAGCCCTACTATAAGCCCGGGCTAAGCGAATTTTAAAGCTAAAGCCTAAGTGTGGAATTTCACGAAAAAATTCTAAAATTATCAAAGATAAAATTTTGCCGCGCAGTATCGCAGAATTAACTCTATCGATTTTGATCGTAAAATTCCGCCAATCTTGCTTTAAATATCTGCGATTTTAAATTCTAAAAATTCCTAAGTAATCAAATCGGCACGTCTTAAAATTCCGCATAAATAAATCTTAAATTCCTTTTTGCTACCATAATGAAAATTTTTCACACGGATGGCTTTATGACAAAACACAAATTCTCATCACGTTGGGCTTTCATCATCGCTTGCGTGGGCTCCGCCGTAGGTATGGCAAATGTCTGGGGCTTCCCTTATAAACTCGGCACGAACGGCGGTGGCGCATTCCTGCTAATCTACGTTTTTTTCGTAGCGCTGTTTTCATATGTAGGCCTAAGTGCCGAATACGCGATCGGTCGCCGCGCCAAAACAGGCACGCTGGGCTCATACGAATACGCGTGGAAAAGCCGCGGACTGGGCGCTATCGGTAAGGTTATCGGCTGGTTGCCACTTGCCGGTTCGATGTGTATCGCAGTGGGCTATGCCGTCATCATCGCCTACGTTTTAAAGGCGCTAGTACAAGCCATAGACGGCTCGTTAATGAGCGAAAATACCGATACGTGGTTCAACTCTTTTGCCCTGACGCCCTACTCCGTGGTACCTTATCACTGCATAATCGTTGCAGGCACGTTGCTGACGCTGTTTTTCGGCGCCAAAAGCATCGAAAAAACGAATAAAATTATGATGCCGCTGTTTTTCGTGCTATTTGCAATTTTGGCAATTAGGGTCGCGACACTGCAAGGCGCTGCAGGCGGATATGCGTTTCTTTTCGGCGCCGATTTTACTAAGCTAGCAGATCCGATGGTTTGGATTTCTGCGATGGGACAGGCGTTTTTCTCGCTATCGATTACGGGCTCGGGTATGATCGTCTATGGCGCGTATCTATCCAAGGACGAAGACGTCGTATCTGCGGCGAAAAATACCGCGCTATTTGACACGCTAGCCGCGATGGTAGCTGCGCTAGTGATGATCCCTGCAGTATTTGCTTATGGAATGGATCCTGCGGCGGGGCCTAAGCTACTTTTCGTAACTCTGCCTAAAATTTTACAAGATATGGCAGGTGGTAGAATTTTTGCGGTGATTTTAT
>CAURFS010000010.1:0-18120 GCA_963523845.1 uncultured Campylobacter sp.
AACCAAGCCCATCTAGACGGGCTTGCAGATCGCATCAAAGCAGACCTCGGTGAGATAGATTTCGTCGTGCACGCAGTGGCCTACGCGCCAAAAGAAGCGCTAGAGGGCGAGTTTGTAAACACGAGCAAAGAAGCCTTTGACATAGCGATGGGCACGAGCGTGTATTCGCTACTAAGCCTCACGCGCGCGGTGCTGCCGGTGCTAAAAGAGGGCGGCTCGGTGCTCACGCTCACATATCTTGGCGGACCAAAATTCGTGCCTCACTACAACGTCATGGGCGTTGCAAAAGCGGCTCTTGAAAGCTCCGTGCGCTACCTAGCTCACGATCTTGGCGCGCGCGGTATCCGCGTAAACGCTATCAGCGCAGGCCCGATCAAGACGCTTGCAGCAAGCGGAATAGGCGATTTTAGGATGATTTTACGCTACAACGAAGTAAACAGTCCGCTAAAACGCAACGTCACGACGCAAGACGTAGGCAAAAGCGCGATGTATCTACTCAGCGACCTTGCTAGCGGCGTGACAGGCGAAGTTCACTACGTCGACTGCGGCTACAACATCATGGGTATGGGCGACGTGGCTACCGACGCCGAAGGTAAGACGATCCTCGCGTGGGATGCGGGCAAGGCCGAATAAGCGGCGTGCAAAAAGGCTAAATTTGACGCGCGCAGTTTTTTACGACGATAGTCATAGACGGATAGCAGAAGGCGGCATAGAGGGCATCGCCGCCGTTTTGCGAGGTGATGATGAGGCCGAGAAAGCCTCGCTTTTGTTGTGTCTAGATTATTACCTTGATCCCTACTACGGCTGCACGCTGGCGCATGAGAGCGAAATTTTCGCCCTTTTGCAGGAGCTGCTTCTGAGCGAGCGCTCACAAGCCATCAGAGGCGACATTTTGCAGCTTCTGGGCGATTACTGCGGCGATTTTAGCGTGCTGCGAAGCAGGATTTGCGAGGCGTCCGGCGAGCTTTTGCCCGATATCAGGCGCTTGATCGAAAGATAAATTTAACGACCGGCACGCTTTTGTTCGCGGTAATTACGCCACGGCGAGCGGTAGCGAAATTTGCCCGCCTCCGCGCACGCCCCTTTTGCCGCGAAAATACGGCAGCGTAAAATTTTAAGATTGGAAGCGGCGATGAGAACCTTGGATGAGCGAGGAGCTCGATTTAGCGAGCATACCTAAAAACGGCATGGAGATAGAGGATTATTTCATAGCTGTTTTTGAAAAAAGCGGCAAAAACCGCCAGGAAGGAGCTTGATGAAAAAGGATTATATCTGCGTATTTGATTGCGAGACGATCCCTGACGTAGCGGCGCTGGTGCGGGTGCTGGATGAGGAAGCGATCGCGAGCTGCTTCGAGCCTTTCGATAAAAAAAGCTTCGCAAAGCTTATTGACGCGCAGGTCTCGCAAAAGATCGGCGGCGAGAAGCAAAGCGCGTCTTTAAATTTTGCTGTAAATTCGGCGGAGCAGAATTTTAAAATAGAAAATTCCGAGCAAAATTCTGCACCTCAAAATTTTACGAAGCAAGACGTCGCGTCTCAAAGCTTCGCCAGTGAAAATTCCGCTGAAAATCTCGCTGAACAAAATTTTATAGTGCAGAATTTTAAGGAAAATTCCAAGGCACTAAATTCCGAGCAAAATTCTGCATCGAATTCCACAGGGCAAAATTTAGCGCCGCAAAATACGGCGCCCAAAAATTCCGCGTCGCTAAATTTAACCTACGACGATACCGCGCCTCAAAGCTCCGCAGCACAGGGCTCCGCGGTAGAAAATTCCGCGTTCCGAAGCCCTGCGCCTCAGAGCTTCGCGGCGGAAAGCTCTACGCTACAAAGCTCCGCATCCGAAAGCCAAAATAGCGAAAATCTCGCTTCAAATTCCGCGCAAGACGCCGCGTTAAACGCGCTAAATTTTAAAATTTACGGCGAGCAATTGATCTTTAACGCGGATAAAAGTAAAATTTTAAACCACAAATTGCTCTCGCTTAGGGCGATGGAGATTTTCAAAGAAAAAACCGGTAGCGAATTCCTGCCCGTCTGCTTCCATCGCGTCGTTAGCATTAGCGCCGTGATGGCGGACGGATTCGGCAGATTTTTGCGCGTCTCGACGCTTGATGGCGATACCGAGCGCGATAAAATCGCAAAATTCCTGACCTTCATCGAGGATTTTAATCCGCGCCTCGTAAGCTTCAACGGGCGCGGTTTTGATCTGCCGATGATTATGGCGCGCGCGATGTGCTACGATCTAAGCGCCGCGGCGTATTTTGAGACGAACGATCGCGATAACAACAAGAGCAAATGGGAGAACTACCGCAGCCGCTACGACGGGCGGTTTCATCTGGATCTGCTTGATCACATCAGCGATTTTGGCGCCGTTCGCGGGCTCAAGCTCGATCATATCTGCGCTAGCGTGGGCCTTCCTGGCAAATACGACGTGCACGGCGATCAGGTTCTGCAGTTGTATTACGCAGGCGAGCAGGCCAAGATCGACGAGTACTGCAGATCCGACGTGCTTAACACCTACTGGCTGTTTTTGAAATACGAGCTTTTGCGCGGTAAGATCACCAAGGACGATTATTTGAATTACATCGCGGTGATGGGCGAATTTTTGCAAAAAGAGTGCGCGGGCATGAGCTATACGCCCGTTTTTTGCGACTTTATAGAAAGGGAGCTAGCGGCATATGCGAAGTGAAATTTTTAAAATTTTAAAAGGCGCGGTTTTGGGTGCGCTGTTTTTGCTCTGCGGCGCGATCGCAGACGAGGCTAAATTTAAACCGATGCTGCTTAAAGAGTACGTCCCCGGCATGAATATCACGGGCTGGGTGATTAGCGAGAAGCTAGACGGCGTGCGCGCGATCTGGGACGGCAAAAATCTGCGCTCCAGACGCGGTAAGATCATAAACGCTCCCGAGGGCTGGAGCGCGGGCTTTCCGCCGTTTTTCGTGGACGGCGAGCTATACACGGCGCGCGGGGAGTTTGAGCAGCTCGTCTCGATCGTCTCTTCTAGCGTACCCGATGAGCGCTGGAGCAAGGTGAAATTTTACGCGTTTGACCTGCCGAAGGAGCAGAAAAACCTAAGCGCGAAGATGGAAATTTTAAGAAATTTTATCACCTCAAGCGGCGCGCAAAATTTACTCATCGTGCAGCAAACTCCGGTAAGCACGCACGCCGACGTGCAGGCGTATTTCGATCGCGTCATCGCCTCTGGCGGCGAGGGCGTCGTGCTGCGCGATCCAAACGCGCTTTATGAAAGTGGGCGCAGCGATAAAATTTTAAAATACAAAAAGACGCACGATAGCGAGTGCAAGGTCGTAAAAATCAACCCCGGCTACGGCAAAAACGAGGGCAAGATGGGCTCGCTTAGCTGCGTGGATCTACGTAGCGGAGCGAAATTTAAAGTAAGCACGGGCTTTAGCGACAAGATGCGGGCAAATCCGCCTAAGGTAGGCACGATCATCACCTATCAATACCAAAACCTAACCCGCGAGAAAAAGCCGCGCTTCCCCGTATTTTTGCGCGTGCGACCAGCGATTTAATCTAAGGGGCTATAATCGCGTACTTTGATAAATTTGATCCGAAGGAGAATAGATGAAAATTTTAATCACCGGCGGCGCGGGATACATCGGTAGCCACGTCGCAAAGGCGCTTTTAGAAGCGAACCGCCACGACGTCGTCATACTGGATAATCTTTGTAAGGGCTCGATGCGAGCGATCGAGGCGCTTCGCAAGATAGGCGAGTTTGAGTTCGTGCAAGAGAGCCTAGAAAACACCCCCGCAATCGAGAAGCTTTTTAAGCGCGAGAAATTTGATGCTATCATTCACTTTGCGGCGTTTATCGAGGTTTTTGAAAGCACGCAAAATCCGCTAAAGTACTATCTAAACAACACCGCCAACGCGATGAATTTAATCGCGCTTGCGAACAAATACGGCGTGAAAGACTTCATATTTAGCTCCACTGCGGCGACCTACGGTGAGCCCGATATCCCGCAAGTAAGCGAGGACACTCCGCAAAATCCGATCAATCCGTACGGCAGAAGCAAGCTGATGGTCGAGTGGGTGCTAAAAGACGCGGCGGCAGCAAATCCAAATTTTAAATACGGAATTTTGCGCTACTTCAACGTTGCAGGTGCGGCTAGCGACGGCACGATCGGGCAAAACTACCCGAACGCGACGCATCTTATCAAGGTTGCGACCCAAACGATCGTCGGCAAGCGCGATAAGATGAGCATTTTCGGCGATGATTACGACACCAAGGACGGCACCTGCATACGCGACTACATCCACGTAGAGGACCTCGCAAGCGCGCATCTGGCGGTGCTTGATTATCTGCAAAGCGGTGACAGCGCGGTCTTTAACGTAGGTTACGGCACGGGCTTTAGCGTAAAAGAGGTCGTCAATGAAGCTAAAAAAGTAAGCGGCGTGGATTTTAAAGTAGAAATCGCTCCGCGCAGAGCCGGCGATCCTGCCTGCCTCATCTCAAACGCGGATAAAATTCGCACCAAAACCTCTTGGCATCCCGAGCACGAGAGCCTGGATGAGATCATCCTAAGCGCGCTTAATTGGGAAAAGAAGCTCTAGGTTCTAGCGTGAAAGTGCGATTTGAAATTTTAAAATTTTACTCCGCGGCGTTTAATCGCGGCGAGCAAAAGGAAGCCTTGTTTGCTTAAAATTCTAAACGCCCCCGAAGCCGCGCAGCGTAAGCTCGGCGTCGTGCTATCGTATGTAAATATTTTTGTTTCTACGATACTTACTTTGGTTTATACGCCGTTTTTTCTGCGGGCGCTGGGGCAGAGCGAGTTTGGGCTATATTCTTTAGCGAGTAGCGTTATCGGCTATTTGGCGATTTTGGATTTAGGCTTTGGCAACGCCGTGACGGTCTATACCGCTAAATATGCCTCAAGCGGCGAAGTGGAGCGCATGCATAAGCTGCACGGAACGATCTTTAGCGTGTATTTAGTGATGAGCGCGGTGATCGTGATTGCAGGAGCTGCGCTGCTAGCTAATCTGCACGCGATTTTTGGCGCTAAGCTAAGCGCTAGCGAGATGGGTGAAATTCGCATTATGCTAATGCTACTAACTGCAAATTTAGCGATTAGTTTTCCTTTTAGCATCTATTCGTCGATCCTTACGGCGCATGAGAATTTCGTATTTATCAAGCTAGTTGGGATCTTTCGCACGATCGCTCTACCGCTAGCTGCGGTGCCTGCGCTACTTTTGGGATATAAGGCTATCGCGATCGTAATCATCGCTACGGCAGTAAATTTAATCTGCGTCGCGGCAGATTTCATCTACTGCAAGCGCAAAGTCTCGCCCGTGATAAGTGTGCGAAATTTCGATGCCCCCACGCTTAAGCAAATTTTTGGCTACTCGTTTTTTATATTTTTAGGCATCGTAGTCGATCAAGTAAACTGGAATGTCGATAATTTTATCTTAGGCGCGGTCGCAGGCGCTACAGCGGTCTCCACGTATGCCGTAGCAAGCACGATAAATGCCACTTTCGTCACGCTTTCGCTCACCATTAGCGGCGTAATGCTTCCTAAAATCGCCAAAATGGTCTCTGCCAACTCCACCGATTCCGAGCTTAGCGCGGAATTTATCAAAATAGGCAGGCTGCAATTTTACGTGATATTTTTTATCGCGTCGCTTTTGGTGATTTTTGGACGGGAGTTTATCGTGCTATGGGCTGGCGCAAATTATGAAATTTCATACACAATCGCGCTTATTTTGGTGCTTCCAGTAAGCGTGCCGTTGATTCAAAATTTAGGCCTAGCCGTGCTTCAGGCAAAAAACAAAGTCAAATTTCGCTCAATCGCCGCATTTTGCGTCACGCTCGTAAACATCGCTATTTCTATCCCACTAGCTAAAGCTTACGGCGGCGTGGGCGCTGCGTGCGGCACGGCTTTTGCGATCACCTTGCTAAATATTTGCGTGATGAATATCTACTATGCTCGTGTAATCAGACTTGACATCGCTAAATTTTGGCGAAATATCGGCGCGATGGTAGTAAAATTTGCTCCTGCAATCGCAGCAAGCCTAGCGATAAATTACGCATTAGGCTTACATGGAGTGAGCTTTTTGCTAATTTGCGGCGGGCTTTATTCGGCTATGTTTGTGCTAAGTGCGTATTTTTGGGCGATGAATGACTACGAACGCGCGATTTTTGGCGGCATTGCGGCTAAGATAAGGAGGCGGGTTTGAGCTTCAATGTAATTAGCGAAGTAGTTACGAAAGACCGCTGTATCGGCTGCGGCGTCTGCGCGAGTAGCTGCCCTTTTAGCGTGCTAAAAATGCGGCTTGGAGGCAATGGATTTTACGCGCCCGAGGAGGGCGAAGGGTGTCGCGACAAATGCGATATTTGTCTAAAAGTCTGCCCGTTTTACGAAAAAGATATGCTTGAAAACGAGCTAAATTCTAAATCATATGCAGAGTTGGAAAGCTTTAGCCCTGATTTTGGCAGATTTTTAGCCACTTATAAATTCTACAAAAAAGATGAAGCGCAGCGCCTAAGCAGTGCAAGTGGCGGCGCGGGAGATTATATTTTTCGCGAGCTTTTTGCGCGCGGGCTCATTGATTACGCGATTTGTGCCGTGCCCGCGGACGAAGGGGATTTTATAGCCCAAAATCCCAAGCGGGATTTTTCCACCTGCGAAAATTTAGCGCAGCCGCAGAATTTGCAAAATTCCGCAACCAAAAATTCCAAGCAGAATTCCGCAATTCCGAATTTAACGCAGAATTTGGCGGACGATGATTCTATAAATTTTACGAGTGCGCAAAATTCATTTTGCGAAAATTTTACGCAGAATTCCGCGCAGAATTTTACAAATGAAAATTTCGCACAGAATTCTAAAGCTTCTTGTAAAAATTCCGTATCAGCACAGAATTTTGCTTGCGAGAATTCCAAAAACGCGCGAAATTATGCGGGCGAAAATTCCGTGCCGCTATTTAAATTTAGCGTGATAAAAAATGCTGGTGAGCTTACTCGCGCGCGCTCGTCCGCTTACTATCCGCTCACGCTTGAAGCAGTGCTAAAGGAGATGTCGCGCCGTGAGGGTAGATACGCGATTAGCGCGCTGCCGTGTTTTGCCAAGGCCTTAAGGTTTGCTGCGAGTAAAAATCCGCGCCTTAAATCCCGCATAAGCTTTATTATTGGGCTGGTTTGCGGACAGGGCAAGGGTGCTGATTTTACGCATAAGCTGGCAGATCTTGCGTTTAAAGAGCGTAAGCAGCTCGCGGCGGTTAATTACAGATATAAAATCGCGGGCAAAAGTGCGATGAGCTTTGGCTTTAAATTTCGCGCTGCAGACGGCAGTGAGGCGATAGACGATCGCAGTAGTAGCGCCTTTGCATACTGGAGCTCGCGCGCTTTTACGCCGCTTGCGTGCAACGCCTGCACCGACGTTTTTGCCAAATGCGCCGACGTCGTGCTGATGGATGCGTGGCTGCAAAGCGAAATGAGCGAGTGGCGCGGCACATCGCTCGTAATTACGCGCGCAGCTCAGATCGACGCGCTATTTTCGCAGCCTACGAAGCAGGCGCGCGAGGCGATTTTTTGCGAGCGGATATCCGCAGCAGAGGTGCAGCGCTCGCAGAAAAGCCAGGTGGAGTGCAAAAACGAAATTTTCTATGGCGCGAAAAACCCGCTTAGGCGTTATATCTTGCGCCAGAAGCTTCAGATCCAGCGATATAGCGCTACGCATTTTGATTGTGATGATTTCATCGCTGCTAGGCTTAAAAAAATTGCCGCTGCGAATAAAGTGCTAGCGCTTTTGGCGCTACCAAAGATCGCGGCATATAAAATTTATAGGAAGTTTGCATGAAGATCGGGATTTTTACCCTGCCGCTAGTAAATAATTACGGCGGAATTTTACAAGCTTACGCGCTAAGCCGCGTGCTAGTGGGGCTAGGGCATGAGCCACGTCTCATAAACTTGCGCCTGCAAAGAAGTAAACTATCGATTGCGTATATTAAATTTTTAGTGGTATGCGCGCTTAAAAAGGAGCTTTGCGGCGCGAAATTTAATCCTTCTTACGAGCGCGATACTAGCGAGTTTGTATCGGAAAATATTCCTTTAACCGCGCCTGTTTGCACGCCTGCGGATTTAAAGGCGCTGTGCGAGAAAGAGCGCTTTGAAGCGGTGATTTTAGGAAGCGATCAGGTTTTTCGCCCTAGCTATTTTGCGGATTTTGCAGATTGCTTTAGCCTTGGATTTTTGCCGCCTAACTGCACGCGGATCGCCTATGCTGCAAGCTTCGGCGGAGATAGGCTCTGTGGGCTTAAAAACCCCGCGGATTTAAAAGCTCACGCTGCAAATTTGGCTAAATTTAAAGCTATTTCGGTGCGCGAGCGCGACGGCGTAAAGCTTGCGCGCGAATGCTTTGGCGTAGATGCGCACTGGGTGCTAGATCCTACGCTTTTGGCTAATAAAGAGATTTACGATAAATTTTTAAGCCATGCGCCAAAGCGCAAGGGCTTTGCCTATATCCTAGATCCATCGCCTCGCTCAGAAGCGGCGATGGAGCTATTAAAGAAGCAAAGCGGACTAGAGATAGATGAGGTGAACGACCGCGGCAACCGCATCGGCATAAAAGCGTGGCTAAGCGCTATTGCGGGCGCGGAGTTCGTGCTAACCGACTCATTTCACGGCTGCGTATTTTCCATAATCTTTAATAAGCCGTTTTTTGTGCTCATTAACGCTAGTCGCGGTGCGTCGCGCTTTAGCTCGCTTTTGGGCTCGTTCGGGCTTGAAGATAGAGCTTTGCAAGATCCCAAAGACGCGCGGTTGGACGCGACTATCGATTGGGATGGCGTAAATGAGGCGTTGCGCCGTAAAAGAGAGGACTCGATGAAATTTTTAAAAACAAGTTTAGGCTCATAAAATGAAAATAGCTATGGTGATTTCTGCTTTAGGCAAGGGCGGTGCCGAGCGCGTGCTAAGCGTGCTGGCAAATTTTTTCTGCCGCGAGAATGAAGTCTGTGTGATAAAATTTGACGCAGATGAGCCGTTTTACGCGCTAGATTCTAAGATCGAGCTTATTAGCTTGGATTTAGGAGTAGGCGATTTAGGAATATTTGGCAATATAAAAAAGCGCTACGATAAAATTTTAGCCTTGCACAGGCTTCTAAAAAGTCGTAAATTTGACGTAGTAATCTCGTTTTTAGATAATACCAATGTCCTTACGCTTATCGCAAATCTTGGAGTTGGGCAGAAAATCATCGTCTCCGAACATACCAATCACCGTTTTTTAAAAAGTCCGATCTGGCGAGCGCTCAAGCGGATCTTTTATCCGCAAGCTGCAGGTCTTAGTGTGCTTAGTAAATTCGATCTGGATCATTACACATATGTGCAAAATCGAGTGATTATGCCTAATCCGATGTTTGAGATCAGCCATGCTAAAGACGCCCGCCCGCCTAAAGAAAATATCGTCCTAGCAGCCGGCCGGCTCAATGTCTATAAGGGCTTTGATGTCCTTCTTAAGGCACTTGCGCTTATAGATTTCAATCTTTTAAAAGAGTGGAAGGTGGTGATCGCAGGCGACGGAGAGGAGCGAAAGAGCCTTGAGAGCCTAGCTGCGAAGCTGCGCTTAAACGTGCAGTTCATCGGCTTTGTACGCGATATCGAAAGCTTATATGAACGCGCTAAAATCGTAGTCGTAACCTCCAAGATGGAGGGCTTTTGTAATATTTTGATGGAGAGTATATTTTTCGGCACCGCTAGAATTTCTACAGATTGCATCGCAGGTCCTAGCGAGCTTATAAGCGACGGCATAGATGGGTTTTTGTGTCCGGTGGGCGATAGCGCAAGTATCGCTAAAAAGCTTGAAATTCTAATGAGCGACGAAAAGCTGCGCGAGCGGCTCGTGCAAAACGCCTCCAAGCGCGAGGAGAGCTTTAAAATTGAAACGATCGGGCAACGCTGGTTGGATTTTATAGCCGCTACGATACACAGGGAGGAATAATGAGCGAAAATCCCCTAATCTCGGTCATCATCCCCGTTTATAATGTCAAAGAATTTCTGCACGCTTGCGTGGAGTGCATTACGGCGCAGACCTATACGAATTTGGAAATTCTGCTTGTAGATGATGGCTCAAATGATGGTAGCGAGGCGATTTGCGACGAATACGCCGCGCGTGATCCTCGTGTGCGAGTGCTACATAAACCAAACGGCGGGCAGGCTAGCGCGCGAAACGCTGCTTTGGATGTCGCTCGCGGGGAGTTTATCAGTTTCGTAGACAGCGATGATTTGATAAGTCTTGATTTGATTGAGACGCTTTTTCATCTTACGCAGAAATTTTGCACCAAAATCGCTATGTGCGGCTACACGGCATTTAGCGACGAGAGTGAAATAAATAATTTCAAGGCGGCTTTAAATTCTAAAGAAAATCAAAATTCTAAAGAGATTAGCGATCCGGGAGGAGCTGCAAATTCGAATGCCAACGCAGGCGAATACAAAATATCGCCGCAAGAACTTTTTAGACGCAGCTGCACGCAGGATCCGTATTTTAGCACCGCGGTTTGGCGCGCGCTGTTTGCTCGCGAAATTTTCACTGCTTTGCGCTTTCCTACGGGGCAGATCTATGAGGATGTGGCGATATTTTTTGATATTTTTAACGCTTCTATTACGGCGTGCACGGATGAAATTTTATATTTTTACCGCGTAAGGGCGGGCTCGACCGTAAACTCATTCGCTCGCAGGCATCTAGCGGTCATCGCTGCGGTGCGCCGCTATACTGAGGCGATCGCTGCGAATTATCCGAGCTTGGCGCGTGAGGCTAATTTCACTCGCTGCGAGTCCGCGCTGAATACGGCGTTTTTAATTATCAAATCGAGCTTTAACGCTGCAGGCTTGGATGGAGATGCAACTTCTCCTTCCGAGGCTAATACGTGCAGCTTGGCAAACGAGGCGGATTTGCGCGGTGCTGATAGTTTATCTTGCGCATGCGGTAAAAATTCTGCAGTTAAAAATTCCGCCTGGCAAAATTATATGCGAAATTCCGAGCAAAATTCCGCGTCGCAAAGAAAGACCGCAGATCCCCGCTCTCTTTTAAGCGCTGCAGAAGCTGCGCAGCAGATCCGCTCACTGCACGCTTTGGTGCGCGAGCGGCTGGATTTTGGATTTTTCGCGACGCATGCAAGCCGCACGCAGACGCTGATGATGGTCTTGTTTTACGCAAATCCCGCGCTTTTGCGGCTATTTTATAAAATTTATCGGAAGCTAAAATGAAAATTTTATTCGTCATCGCGGCTCTTAGAAACGGCGGCGCCGAGCGCGTGCTTCAGGTTTTGGCGAACCATTTTGCGCGCGCAAACGACGTTACGATCGCGATTTTGGAAAACGACGAGGGCAGGTATAAATTTAGCGAAAAGATAAAATTTTTGCATCTGGACGTTTATAAAAATGGCGGCAAGCTCGATAAATACAGAATTTTGCGCGAGTGTTTCAAGCGCGAGCGGCCGAGCGTCATCATCAGCTTTATGGACTGGACGAACGTAGCGTGCGTGATCGCAAGCTTCGGGCTAGGCATCCCGCTCATCGCGACCGAGCACAACGCGCACGATTATCTGCGAAGCGGGCTTTTTAGCCGCGTGCGCGATCTGTGCTATAAAAAAGCAGATGCGCTTACGGTGCTTACGCGCTCGGACTTTGAGTACTATTCGCGATTTGTCAAAAACTGCTTCGTCGTGCATAACCCCTTTTTCGGCGAGATTGATGGCGCTAAAAGCGCCAAGCGAAACGTGATCTTAAGCGTCGGTAGGCTTGAGCCCGTAAAGGGGTATGAAATTTACTTTGACGCGCTAAGCAGGATCGATAAAAGCCTGCTTGCGAAGTGGGAAATTTTAATCGCGGGCGACGGCTCGCTGTGCGAAAGCCTGCGCGAGCTGGCAGCACAGCTCGGGCTTGAAGTGCGATTTTTAGGGCACAAGCAGGACGTGAGCGAGCTGTATAAAGAAGCCAAAATTTTTGTGCTAAGCTCGCTTAATGAAGGGCTTTCAAACGTGCTGATCGAGTCTGCATTTTATGGCTGCGCACGGCTTAGCAGCGATACAGCGGGTGCAAAAGAGCTCATAAAGGACGGCTTTAGCGGCATTTTGTTTAAACGCGGCGATGCGAATGAGCTTGCGAGCAAGCTTGAAAATTTGATGCGCGATGAGGCGCTGCAAAATAAGCTCGTGCAAAATGCAAATAAAAATTTAGACGAGTTTTCGCAAGAGCGCATAGTCGAGTTTTGGCAGGGCTTGATAGATCGGTTTGCGCGCAAATAGCAGCCGCTTATCGATGCTCTGCGGCGTGCAGGGATTAAATTTAAACTTCGGTGTGCTAAGATAGGCTCTTGCGCCCAAGCGTAGCAGCGCGTTTAAATTTACAAAGCCGCATCGCGCGATGAAATTTTGCCCGCTTGGAGGCAGCGCAAAACGCGCTAAATTTAAATGGCGCGGCGCTGCTCGCACAAAAAGGCGTGAGCAAAGCTTAAATTTAGGGTGCGGCAGCGATATTTAAAAGGTAAAGGGATGAAGAAATTAAGCGTTTTTATCTATTCAATGGGAGGCGGCGGCGCCGAGCGCGTCGTAAGCAACCTCTTGGGCGAGCTTACGGCACACTACGAGGTGCATCTAGTGCTGATGAACGAGAGGATTTTTTATGAAATTCCAAGCGGTGTGCAGATCCATTTCATCGAAAAATCAGCCCCTTTTGAAAACGGGCTGCTGAAGCTTGCAAAGCTGCCGTTTTTGGCGCTTAGGTACAAAAAGCTATGCGAGCGCCTAGGTATCGACATCCACTTCGTTTGGATGAACCGCCCGTGTTACGTGGCGGCGCTGGCGCGAGTTTACGGGCTACGCGGAACGATGATTTTTAACGAATGCTCGACGCCGTCGGTGCTGTATAAAGAGCCGAGCTTCAAATCCAAAATTTCAAAGCTTTTGCTGCGCAAGCTCTATCCGAAGGCCGATTTTATCTTCCCCAACTCGCTTGGAAATTTGCGCGATTTGGTGGATAATTTCGGAATCGATGAGCGCAAGATGAGCGTGCTATATAACGCGATCGATCTGGATGAGATCGGTCGCAAAGCGGGTGAGCAGGTCGCGCAGGAGCGGCCGTTTTTCCTAAGCGTCGGCAGGCTCGATGCAGGCAAAAACCACGCACTTTTGATCCGCGCATATGCAAATTTAAAAAATAACGACAAAGACTTGCTGATCTTAGGCGACGGCGTGCTGCGAGCCGAGCTTGAGGCTCTAATAGAGGAGCTGGGATTAATCGGCCGCGTGAAGCTTTTGGGCTTTGACGCAAATCCGTATAAATATATGGCCAGATGCTACGCGTTTGTCTTCGTAAGCCTTTTTGAGGGCTTTTCAAACGCGCTCATCGAGGCTCTTGCGTGCGGCAAGCTCGTAATTTCAAGCGATCATCAAAGCGGCGCGCGCGAGCTTATGGGGCAGAGCGAATGGGGCGTACTGGTGGGCGTAAACGATCTAGAAAGCACCCAAGCGGCGATGCAAAAAGCGCTGGATGATGAAAATTATGTAAAATTTTATGAGAAAAAGGCTAAAATTAGAGCCTCGTTTTTCGATAAAAAACGGATAGCAAGCGAGCTGATCGCAAAAATAGAACAAATCGACGAAGGAAAATAGGCGTGGGTGAAGAAAAAAAGGCTTTTAGTGTCAGAGAGATCGACGAAGGATCGGACGATCAAAAAGGCGCGCAATCAATGGGTGCCGACAAAGCTGCCTTAAGCGAAAATTTCGCTAGTGAGGGAAATTTTGACGCAGAGTATTCCGCAAGCGGCGGAGAGAATTTTAGCGGCGAAAATGCTGAGCTTAAGGGTAGCGAGGATACTGCGCCTCAGAGCGATAAAAATTCCGCGCTTGATGCAAAAAATTCTGCGAGCAAAAATTCCGCGCACGCTGGCGTTAAAAATTTAAGCGACGACCAAGCGCGCGCTGTTTCTGCAAAAATGCGAGCACAAAAAAAATCCAAAAAGGCTAAAAAATCAAGCGGACGAAATTCTGCTTCGGTAAATTCTGAAAATTCCGCAGGCGCAAATTCTGCAAACTCAAATTTGAAGGACGCTGCAAATTCCACGAGCAAAAATTCTACAAATAAAAATTCCGCTGGCTTTGCGAACTCTACAAATAAAAATTCCGCAAAAGCCGCTAATTTGGCTAAATTTAAAAATGCGAATTCTGCAAGTGCTTTAAATTCTACAAACGGCATAAATTCTGATAATTCTAAAAGCTTTACAGCAGAAAATTCCCAAAATTCTAAAAATCAGGCAGCTGGCGCGCTTCCTACTAGGCGCAGAATTTTTGGCTTCATAAAAAATTATGAGTTTTCCAAGCATATTTTGCTGATGATTTTGTTCGCATTTGCCTTTAGCGTGGCGTTTCGCATGTGGTGGGTGCACTGGGCGAGCGGATTTCCGAACTACTTTTTTTGGGACGGCGAGCTGATGATAAACACAAACGACGGCTATGCCTTTGCAGAGGGCGCGCGCGACCGCCTCGCTGGCTTTCATCAGCCCAACGATCTTAGCTACTTTAGCGCGCCGCTTTCGATCGTGACGGCGTTTTTGACTGAAATTTTGCCCTTTAAAATCGAGACGATCTTCGTTTATCTGCCGGCTTTGTTTAGCTCGCTCATCGTAGTGCCGATCTTGCTGATCTCAAGCGAGTTTCGCTGCATGCGCGCAGGCTTCATCGGCGCGCTTGTCGCGAGCGTGGCGAATAGCTACTACAACCGCACTATGGCGGGGTATTACGATACCGATATGCTAAATATCGTACTTGCGATGTGTATTTTGTGGGCGCTCATCCGCATTTGCACGCGCGGTTCGCGCAGCACGCTGTTTTGGCTGGGCGCGTTTGTGATATTTTATATGTGGTGGTATCCGTCCAGCTTCTCGCTAAATTCCATGATGCTCGCCATATTTTTCGCCTACACGCTGATTTTTAAGCGAAAAAGTGCGGTAAATTACGAAGCGATGATTATCATTTTGATCGCTTTGTGCTCCACGCCTTTGGTGGCAAAAATTTTAATCTCGCTTACGCTATTTTGGCTCTTTGCGTTTAGAGGAAAGCTATTAAATTTTAAAATTTTAGCGATTATCGGCGCGCTTGCCGTAGTCTTTTTCGTCGCAAACGGAGGTCTTAGCCCGATCATCTTTCAGGCGAAATTTTATATCTTCCGTTCCTTTGCGGACAACGCCGATACGGCATTTCATTTTTTCAACGTCAATCAAACGATCCAAGAATCGGGCATCGTGCCACCTAAGATCTTTATGGAGCGCATCAGCTCGCACGTCGCGGTTTTCGTGATCGCGGCGATCGGATACGTAGTACTTTGCTTTAGACATAAGGAATTTTTACTCTCGATCCCGCTTCTGCTTTTGGGCTTTGCGGCAAACAAAGCGGGTCTTAGATTTACGATCTATGCCGTGGGTGTGATGGGACTGAGCTTCGGATATATTTTGTATTTTTGCGTAAAGCGCTTGGATCTGCCAAAAATCGCGGGGCGCGCGATACTGCTTATTTTAACGGTGCTTGCGATCTATCCCGCGTGGCAGCACATCGTCTCGTACAAGGTCGATACGGTCTTTTATCAAAGCGAAGTGCGGGTGCTCGATGAGCTTAAAGATAAAGCGAAGCGCGAGGATTACGCGCTTTCGTGGTGGGACTACGGATACGGCATACGCTATTACAGCGATGTAAAGACCCTCATCGACGGCGGCAAACACCTCGGCAACGATAATTTCCCCGTTAGCTTCGCGCTTTTTAAAGATCAGATGAGCTCCGCAAATATGGCGCGCCTGGATGTGGAATACACCGAGCGCGGATATAGCGAAAAAATTCCAAACAAGCTAAAGCAAATTTTAAAAGACTACAACGCGACCGATGTAAATGATTTTATCTTAAGCTTGGGATTGGCCGATTTTAAGCCGCCAAGGCCTACGCGCGACATCTACTACATCCTGCCCGATCGCATGATGAATATCTTCCCCGTCGTCACGCAGTTTTCAAACATCGACATCACCGACGGCAAGCAGCTGGGCGAGCTGTTTTTCATAACTAGCGATAGGTTTGTTCAGGATCAAAGCGGCGTGCATATGGACAACGGCTTTTCGATCTCGTCTAGCCTTTTAAATTTAGAGTATAGCGGCAGAAAATTTGCGATCAATACCTTTTACGAAACGAGCTACGACGCGAATGGCAAGCTTTCGGTAAAAGAGTTTAATATGGACAGCAGCGCGCAATTTTACGTGATTTTCATGCGCGATTACGGGCGATTTTTGCTGCTAGATAAGACGATGCTAAACTCAAGCTACATTCAGCTTTTTGTATTTGAAAGATATAGGCCCGAGCTATTCGAGCCTGTGATCTTAAGCCCTGCTGTGAAAGTTTATAAATTAAAGCGCTAAATTTTGCCGCAAGCTAAGGAGAAATTTATGAAATTTAACCTCGCAACGCTAAACAAGGAATGCAGCAGATGGCTCGCATAGGGTTTTTAAGCCATGCCGATATGAGCTTACATTTCTTTCGTCGCCCGATAATGCAGGCTTTAAAAGAGCGCGGGCACGAGGTTTTCGCAATTGCTCCTCGCGGCGCTTATACGCAGGATTTGGCACGCGATTTTAATGCCGTAACTTACGATCTTGATCGGGCGAGCCTAAATCCGCTTACCGTATTTAGCAACACCAAAGCCCTTGCGCGCGAGCTAAAGAGGTTAAATTTGGACCTGCTGCAAACAGCCGCGCACAAATCAAACGTGTTCGGTACGCTGGCGGCTCGCGAGGCGGGTATAAAATATGTGATAAACTTAGTTGAGGGACTGGGCAGCTTTTATATCGACGATGATATTAAAACAAGGCTCGTGCGAGCGGTTTTGGAGAAGCTTTATAAATTTTCATTTTCGCAGGCGGATGCTTGCGTATTTGTAAACGATGCCGATCCTGATTATATGCTATCTCGCGGGCTTATTGCGAAGCAAAAGGTCATAAGGATTAAAAGTGTAGGCGTAAATACTGAAAAGTTCAACCCCAAAACCGTTAGTGCGGCGGATCTGGGCGAGGATTTGCACGGCAAAAAGATCGTGCTGATGATAGCTCGCGCTATGTGGCATAAGGGCGTGAGAGAATTCTACGAAGCGGCAGAAATTTTAAAAGATCGATCGGATGCAAAATTTGTCTTTGTAGGCGAGGGTTTTGCGGGCAATAAAAGCACCGCTGATCCTGCGTTTTTGCGAAGCGGTGCGGTGCATTATCTGGGTGCCAGAAATGATGTGCCGGAGCTTTTGAAGGCTAGTTACCTGCTGGCACTTCCTAGCTACAAGGAGGGCTTTCCGCGCACGGTTTTAGAGGCGATGAGCATGGCGCGAGCCTGCGTGGTAAGCGACTGTAGCGGCTGCGTCGAGGCCGTGCAAGATGGCGTCAACGGCTTAATCTGCCGCACTCGCGACGCGAATGATCTTGCGCGAAAGATCGAAATTTTATTGGACGATGCTGCGCTTTGCGAGAGGCTCGGGCGAAACGGACGCGAGACGGTGCTTGCAAATTACGACGAAAAGATCGTCACGGAAAAATATTTAGAGGTTTATAGGAAATTTATCGATGTATAGATGTTTTTTAAAGCGCGCGCTCGATTTTACGGCGGCTTTGGTTTTGATTATTTTGGTTTCGCCCGTGATGGCGCTTACGTGGTTTTTGATCCGCAAACACATTAGTAAAAGCGCGATTTTTACGCAATCTCGCCCTGGGCTTGATGAGCAAATTTTTAAAATTTACAAATTTAAGACGATGAGCGACGAGCGCGGTGCGGACGGCGAGCTTCTGCCAGACGAAGCGCGGCTGAACGATTACGGCAAAAAGATCCGCGCGCTAAGCCTGGATGAGCTGCCGCAGCTTTTTAACGTGCTAAAGGGCGATATGAGCTTCATCGGGCCGCGCCCGCTGCTGATCGAATATTTGCCGCTTTATTCGCCGCTGCAGCGTCTTAGGCACAGCGTGCGCCCGGGCATTACGGGGCTTGCGCAGGTAAACGGTCGCAACGCGATCAGCTGGGAGAAAAAATTTGAGTTCGATACGTATTACGCGCAGAATTTAAGCTTCGCGCTCGATCTAAAGATCGCGCTTTTGACGA
>CAURFS010000011.1:0-17626 GCA_963523845.1 uncultured Campylobacter sp.
CCTTTGAAGAGGGGCTTAAAGCAAACGGCAACGAGATTGTAAGGGAGTTTGCCTGCCAGGGCGCGATTGATCCGAATCTGCTTGAAACGATGCGCAAAATGGCGGCCGGCGGCAACTCGCCCCATCCTATCACTCCCGAGCGACTTGCGCGCTGGGCGGAGGCTGCGAAACACCCGGACGAGAAGGATCTGGCGGACGCGAAAGCAGCATTTGCGGGGATAGAATAAAATTTAAAGCAAGCCGCGCAAACCGCTGCGCGGCGAAACAAAATCAAATAAAATTTCACACTACTTAATGCGCGATTTGGAATTTTATCTTTTACTAAATTTGGACGATAAATTTCATTACTACAAGCAAATTTACCGCTGCACGCGCAGGTCTTGCTCTAGAATTTAAACGATAAAATTTCATTTCGCGCGCAACGGATCGGATAATGCCGCCGACCTTGCGCCGCCCATGCGCGCCCTGAACGCGAAAAGCGCTTTTGCGAGCGAGCTGCCTGCAAGTACTACAGCAGCCGCCATTATCCAATACGCTGATCGTCGCCGCTCATAGCCGCGCGACAACTTATCTATCGTCGCTCATTACCGCACCGCCGCAGCGGTGCGGAGCGTGAGCATAGAAATATTTTAGACGCACTCTCAAGAGGACATCACCGAGCTTAATAAATTTTAGTGCAGTACTTTTACTATGCGCTCGTAAGCATAAATAAAATTCTTTAGCAAAAATTTTTAAGACAAAAATAGCAAAAGATTTGCAAGCAACGGATAAAATTTCATTATGGCTAAGATTCCATTGTGATCGCAATCATATCCGTTCTATCTGCCCATAGCTTTTTAAATTTCGCTTTTTGCCTCACTTATTGTTTTATTTAATTTCGCAGCAAATTCCTCTTTGCTTATTTCTTTAAACGCTTCGTTGGGTACGGCGATAAAAAGACTTCCTTCCAGCAAAATTACCAAAAAATCGCGCTCCATTACCACCTCACAAAATTCCGCATCATAAATGAGCGTATCTCGCTCGCTTACGAATATAAATTGCCCCTTTAAATCGTCTGAAATTTCAATGCTAAAATCGCCGAAAGTGACATTTTTATTCTTATCATATATCGCGGAATTTAGTAGCCACGATCTAACGCAAATAGCATAAATATAAAAAACTGCGCAAGCAGTAGGCAAGATAGCTCCTAAGCTCTTTATCCAGGACTTATCACCATAGTACTCGCGTAAAAACTCTATCCAATCATCCTCAAAAATAAAAAGGCAAGCCGAAAACGCAAAAGCGAAAAGCAAATCTATCGCGCAGACGGCGTGGATGAACTTGCTCCCTTTATAAATTCTGCGCGAAATTCTAGTTCTCATTTTAGCAAATTTCCGGTTATCTTGTAGCGAGTAAGAAATCAACATATCTTTCCTTTAAAATTTTGCTAATTTTAGCTAAAATTAGCAAAAATAAAAAGATCTGTAAAATTACATTGCATGCTGCGTTTGCGCCTCTTCGGCGATACGGCCAGTAGATGGAAGGACACTACTAATGCAAGCGGTAAAAGGGCGAGCTAAATTTAATAAATTTCTACCGAAGGAGGGATCGTGAAAAATACAGCATTCATCACGGGCGCTACGAGCGCTGCCGTCATCCAATACACCGCTCGCCATTTTGCGACGGCCTGAGCGCGAAAAATCTGCTTCTGCGAGCAAGTAGCCTGCGAGCGCTACGGTCGCGATCATCGGCTACCCCTGTCGTCACGCGCCGTAGGTGTCGCCGTCAGACGCCGCACTCCCGCCGCGCGATAACCTATCTGCCGCCGCTCATCACCCCGTCACGCGACAACTTACCGCCGCCAATCGCTCCACCCGCTTTGCCGCGGTACCGAATCTAAACCGAACCGCTAAATTTTAAATTCTACAAAAGTCTCATCGCACATAAATTTTAATTCGGCAAATACGCAAAATTTAGGTAAAATTCCACGCAAACGCTTTGACGATTAAAATTTAAAGGGGCGAAAATGACGAATTTCGAGTACGCTAGTCGCATTAACGAGGCTGCGGGGCTAGATTTAAGCTTAGATTGCAAAGAGATCGATCTGCAGGATAAGCTTTACGGGCTTTTTCAGTGCTTTATGCCCGAGGGCGCGGGCGTGGAGGCGGTGTTTGCGCCGCTGCAAAACGGCGAAGCGCTGCAAACGCGCATAATGCCGATATATGCAGTCACGGCGCAGCAAACGCGAGAGGCGTTCGATCAGGGCGTGGCGCCCGGGTATTTTTGCCCGCCGCAAGATACTAAATTTGACGACGAAGCGCTTAAGAGCTTAGCTTTAGCGTACGTTCGAAATTTAAAAATTTTTGCCGAATTTCTAGGCAAGAGCGAGCTTTTAAAGATGCTTGAGCAGATAAAATCCGCTCGCGTGCAGGAAGGTTTTGATTTTGCGCATAACAAAGATGAGCTTGCGGACGCCGTCTATGAGGCGATCACGGAGTGGATGATAGATACGCCTAAGCTCGATGCGAAGCTATGGGTGCTCGGCGAGGCGTATTATTCGATCAACTGCGACTACCTGCTACCTGCATACTTGCAGTATCCAAATTACGCGCAAAGGCCACAGGAGGACTTTTTGAAGCCCTACTTTGAGCTGTATCTAGCGGGACGGCAGATCACGTTTGAGCGCGGCGAGGTCGTGGTTTTTACGCGCTAAATTTACGCGGGCAAAGGAAGCGAATGGGCGCTCACAGGCGACTAAAATTTGAGTCTTTCAAAAAAAAGGAAGCGAGCGACGTCCACGAACGGCTAAAATTTAAGTTCAGCAAGTATGGGCACAAACGCTTATCGCATATCCAAAAAACCTGCGTCATAATCAAGCAATCTAGCAGGTTGTCTACGTTGCGTCAAATCGCTTAAAATATTTCTGCTTTGCGTAGCCGCCGCTTTCAGCACCTTGCTAGAGCAAAATCTCCGCACATCGTTGATGTTTGGATAATTGAATTTCTTCCATCACTCTGCTGCCCTCACTTTGTATGAGGTACCCAAATAATTTACTTGTGCTAACGCTTGCTAGTTATAATTTATCTAAATTTTAAAGAGGAATTTTGACGCAGAATTTTATGGAATTTCGCTGCCGCAAATCTCACAATCGATAAAATTCTATCGATTTACGCTCTTAAATTTACTCAAATCGCCGCCTGTTTTATAAAATTCTTCAGCGTCGATCATGGTGCCGTCAGGCAGCTTACAAACGGTGTAATCCACGCCGTTGCCGTCTTTGCGGACGATCAGCTCGCCGCCGTTTTTGATACAAAAATCCCCCGCAGCGCTAGCCTCTGCGCTCACCGAAGCGAAAGCGCCCACCACAAGCGCTACTGCAAAAAATCTCTTAAAACTCATTTAAATCCTTTCATTTAATTTTGCCCGTTTTTAGGATTAAGCTTAAATTTAGACGCCAGATACGCTAAACTTGCGTCTAAATAAATAAACCGCCTTCCATCCTCGAACACCGATAATAGCGTTTTAAATGTTAAATCCTACCTAATAAATCCCAACAGCGCCAAGTTCGCTCACCGCTGTAAAATCAAAGCCACCAGACTTCATCCAATACAAAATTTTAACATCATAAAATTTTGCCTTCAATAAAATTCTAGCGACGAAATCCAAGCCGCATCAAAGCTATTTCTGCCGTAAAATACCGGCTATAAAAGCGAGGGCTATGGCAAGCACTAGCTCAGCAACAAGGCAAGCGCAGATACTAAACAATCTCGCCTATAAGCGCGAGCTGCGCACTCAAACCCTATAAATTTAACCGCCGCTAACCGTTTTTGCGCGCAAACTCGCTCATAAAAGCGACTAGTTTTTCAACGTCCTCGTAGTTTATCGCGTTGTAGATCGAGGCGCGGATGCCGCCTAAGACGCGGTGCCCTTTAAGCCCGATCATCCCCTCTGCCTCTGCCTGCGCGACGAAAACGGGCTCAAGCGCAGGATCTGCGATATTAAAGCTCACGTTCATCAGGCTGCGGCTGTCCTTTTGCGCGTGGCCGCGGTAGAAGCCGCCGCTAGCATCGATCGCGCCGTAGAGTAGCGCCGCTTTGCGCTTGTTGCGCTCGTGCATCGCCGCGAGCCCGCCGATTTCGTCCTTGATCCAGCCGAGCATTAAATTTAGCATGTAAATTCCGAAAGTGTTCGGGGTGTTGCTCATCGAGTCCGCATCCGCCTGCGTCTTGTAGCGCAGGATCATCGGCGTTTTGGGGTTCGCGCGATCCAGCAGATCCTTACGGATCGCCACCATCGTGACGCCCGCGGGGCCGCCGTTTTTCTGAATGCCTCCGTAAAACATCCCCACGCTGCTAAGCTCCACGGGTCGCGAAAACAGATCACTCGAGCTATCGACTACGAGCGGACAGCTGCACTGCGGCAGCTGCGGATACTGCGTGCCGTAGATCGTGTTGTTCGAGCAGATGTAGCCGTAATCGGCGCCGTCAGAGAATTTAACCTCGGGGATGCGATCGAATTTGCTATCCTCGCTGCTTGCGACCACGCGGTAGTTTATGCCGAGCACGCCCGCTTCCTTGATCGCTTTGCTTGTCCAGTTACCCGTGTTGGCGTATTCTGCGACGCCGCCTGCGTATAGGTTCATCGGCACCTGTGCGAACTGAAGGCTTGCGCCGCCTTGTAAAAACAAAATCGTAAAATCGTCCGAAAAGCCATAGAGATCGCGTACGCGGTCCATCGCACTATGCAAAACTTCCTCGAAAATTTTTGTGCGGTGCGAGATCTCCATTATCGAAAATCCGCGCCCCGCGTAGTTTAGCAGCTCCTCTTGCGCCTGTTTTAGCACGCCCAGCGGGATGGTGCTAGGTCCTGCGCTAAAATTTATTAATCTATTCATTTTGCCTCCTTTAGATGATTTTTGAGTTTTTGCTGAGCTGCTGCGAGCAAAGGACGAACTCGTCGCCCGCGGCAAGCTCGTCCAAGCTCACCGTTTTGCCGCCCTTTTGGATTTGAACGAGGTTTTTGGTGATCTCAAAAAATTTCGCCTTTTGCGCCAAAAGCTCATCCTTAGCACTTAACGCAAGCTCTGCGGCACTTAGTTTGGAGCCGATGAAGCTTTTAAATTTAAGCTCGAAATTTAAAAGCCTGGCGAGCGAGCCTGAAATTTTTGGCTCTATAGATTTTGATTTAAGCTGTAAAGCTGCGAGGCTCAGCGCGTTTTGTGCGGATGAAATTTTATCTTTTATCAGCCTATCAAATGCGTCGCTTACGCCGTCTAGGCTCTGAAAGATCGCGCAAATATCGGGCAGCAGATCGATCATCGCGGCGGTGGGCGTAAGGCTTCGGTGATCGGCTACGAAATCGCTGATGCTAAAATCGATCTCGTGCCCTACCGCCGAGATGACGGGCGTTTTGGCCGCGTAGATCGCGCGCGCCAGAGCCTCGTCGTTGAAGCACCACAGATCCTCGCGCGAACCGCCGCCGCGAGCGATTACAATCGCATCGTAGCCCTTCTCGTCGGCTGCGCGCAGAGCGCTTATGATCGAAGCAGGCGCGCTCTCGCCTTGCACTAGCGCGTTATACAGATCGATCTTGCAAAGCGCGAAGCGGTTCTGCGCCGTGCGAAGCATATCCGCCTGCGCCGCAGAGCCCGCGCTCGTGATGATCGCGATGCTTTGGGCAAATTTCGGAAGCTGTTTTTTGTGCGCGGCATCGAAAAGCCCCTCTTTGCTAAGCTTTTCTTTTAGCGCGGCAAATGCCGCTTCCAGCTCGCCCTCGCCGCTTTTGCGGATATTTGAGACTTGGATCTGATACGCGCCCGTGGGGGCGTATAGCGAGACTTTGCCGCTTACGATGAGCTTATCGCCGACGGCGGGGATAAAATTTATCCGCGCGGCGTTAAATTTAAACATCGCGCAATCGATCGCCGCGCTCGCGTCTTTGATCGTGAAATACCAGTGCCCGCTCGTGCTTTGAATTCTAAGCTTAGATATTTCGCCCTCGACTTCGACGAAGCTAAAGCTCGTCTCTAAAAGCGCCTTGGCTTGGGCGTTTAGCTCGCTTACGCTAAGCATTGTCGCTCTTCCGCGCGATTTTTTTGGCGATGAAAAGTGTGCTGACATCGAAGCTGAAGCCCTTTTGCACGCGCAGTTCAAAGCCTGCGTTTTTGAGCTTTTCGCTAAAGCTCGCGGCGTCTAGGAAGCTGCCGATGGAGCTTGGCAGATACTCGTAGGCTTCTTTGTTTTTCGAGATGAAGGCGCCGATTTTGGGTAAAATTTTACTCACGTAAAAATCTCTGATTTTAAACGCGAGCCCGCCGCTTGCGGCTTTGGTAAATTCCAAAACCACGAGCGAGCCGCCCGGTTTGATGATCCGGTTAAACTCTTCAAGCGCCGCATCCAGCTCCACGACGTTTCTTATGCCGTAGCTGATGCTTAAAATATCCACGCTCGCGTCATCCAGCGTCGTGGCGCCCGCAGTCGCTTTGATAAACTCGCAGCCAGGGAATTTTTGCCTAGCTACCTCGAGCATCCCCTCGCTAGGATCGATCCCTACGATCCGCTCGATCTGCACGCCGTGCTGCGCGGCGCCGTCGCGCCACGAGCTTATCATATCGCCCGTACCGCACGCGACGTCGGCGATACTCACGAGCCTTCCTTTAAGTTTTTCAAGCGTCAGCCCGACCGCTTTTTTGCGCCACGAAACGTCCACGCCGAAGCTGATGGCGCGGTTTGCCAGATCGTAGGTAGGCGCGATCTGATCGAACATCTTTATGATTTTTTCCTGTTTTTGCACGAGTTTTCCTTATTCGTATGCTTTGATTTTGCGCAGCGATCTTTTCAGTGCGCGCAAAAGGGTCTCTTTTTCATTTAAAATTTTTTCCTCCAGCTCGGCGCGGCGGTCGTTTAAGCGGGCGTCCAGAGCCAGCAGATATGCAAACGCGACGCCGCTTTTATCGCTTGCTTTTTGATAGATCGCGATGAAATTTCGCCACACGCTGATATCTTGCAGCGCGCCGAAATCCTCGCAGGAGGCCTTGGTGCGCTTAAACAGCTCTCTGACGCAACCTTCATCAAAGCTTCTTGCAAAAATTTCAAGCGCGTATCGTAGCCTCTTTAGCCCTATACGCGCGTCGTGAAATGCTTGCAGCGATGAGCCTTGCTTTAAATTTTTTAGCTCCGCGCGCAAGCTTTTAATCAGCTTACAGAGGCGGGCGGAGGCGAACTTTTTTGAAATTTTTTCATATTCGCTGCGCGCGTAGATGCCGTCCGCACCGCTTAAAAAGCCACTAATAGCGCCGCTTAAATCTGCAAATTCCGCGCTAGAAAGAAATTCTAAAATTTTATCCTCCGAGCGCTTTGCGATAAGATTTAGCTGCTGTAAAAAGCTCGCAGGCGCGTCGTCGGCCTTTAAAAACTCCGCAAAAACGTGAAGGTCTCGCAGCTGATTGCTGCGGCTCATAAAATCTGCGAGAAGTTTTAAAATTTCATCCTTTTTTTCCGCTTCGAAAAGCGGCGCGGATAGCTTCAAAACGGCTCTAAATTTGCGGATCTGCACGCGCAGCTCGTGAAGAGCTTCGGGGGCTAGGCTTTTTTGATACTCGCTTTTTGCGCCGCACGCCCTCATCCACGCTAGCTCAAGCGCCAAACGCGCGAGCTTAACGCTGTCCGCATAGGGCGGCGCGAAAAATTTAACTCGGCTAAATTTTTCAAAAACGCTGCGGACGTGCGCGAAATCAAGCGAGCGCGGCGGGATGCCGTAGCGCGCCAGATAGCGGCTTTTGTAGCGATAATCGTCGGTGATCTCACAAAAATCGCTGCTACCGAAGGTTTTTGCAAAATCAAAATTTGCGCTTGCTGCCTCGTTTTGAAATTTCGCTCGTAAAATCGCGAGCGTGCTTAGCTCGCCGCCGTAAAGCTCTAGCCAAAACTCCGCTTCGTCACTGGCAAAGCCGTAGCGGTTTTTTTGCACGACGCGGGCAACCCTGCTTTTTAAAGCCTCTTTGAAATCATCTTTTGAAATTTTAAAATTTAGAGTTTGTCTGTCGAGATCCTCTTTTTTGTGGTGCAAAGAGCACTCGTCGTTTTGGCGGATATAATAAATTTCGGGATAGAACGAAGTATAAAACCAAGTGATCTTTACCTTGCGACATTTCAGCCCCGCACGCTCTAGCGTCCGCAGAATCGAATCGTCGCTCAATAAAAATTTACGCTTAGTTTGCATACCCGCTCCAAAAATAAAGTGGGTAATAATAGCAGAAAATTCTTTAAACTATCTACACTTTTCGCAGTCTTCGACCGTAGCGGTGATATTTAGCTTGCGGATGAAATTGCCCGCTTTGCGCTCGATGTTTTTCAAAACGTCCTTATTAAAGGCATCATCCATGAAAAGATCCGTGACGTTACCACATTTTTCGCATACGACGTGGATGTGCGGCATCTGATAAATGTCGTAGCGACTCTTTTTATTCGGCGCATTGACCTCGACTACGACGCCTTCGTCGAGCAAAGTGTTTAAATTTTTATAAACCGTCGCTAGCGAAATGGATGGATAGTCCTCCTTGATCCCCTCGTATAGGTCATCTATACTTGGATGTTCGTGGCGATCCAGCACCTTTAGGATGCACAATCTTTGAGGAGTTGCTTTCAAACCGCAAGTTTTGAGTAGTTCTACGTGGCTCATTTTTGTCCTTCAAAAAATTTTAAAGTGATATTATCAAATTTTACTTTAAACAAAGTTGATATTAACTAATACTTTTTATCACTTAATATTCGCTCGGTTAGAGTTTGGATATCCAAGCCCAAGCTACGCTCCACGTCGGCGGTCTTGCCGTGCGGTAAAAAGATATCGGTAAACTCGAAGCTCACGATCTTTACGTCCGAAATTTCATTTTCTTGCAAAAATGCGCTTAAAATTTCACCTACGCCGCCTTTTTTGGCATTGTCGCTAAAGACGTACCAAATTTTATCTTTGCGAGCTAAGCTTCGCAAAAACTCGGCGTCCAAAGGCTTTGCAAAGACTAGATCCACGACGTCCGCTTCGATCTGCCCCTCCAGCGCCTCGGCCGTTTTATACGCTCTACCCGCGCCGTTTCCGTAGCCGATGAGAGCTACGCGCGCGCTATCGCTGCGCTTTAAAAACACCGATTTTGCAAGCTCTACCGCAGACGCGCCGGTCTCGTCGCAGTCCAAGATAAAGCTTCCGCGCGGATAGCGTATCGCCAAAACCCCCTCATGCGCGTAGGAGTACTCAATGATTCGTTTAAAGCTCGCCTCGTCCCGTGGCGCGCACATGCTGACGTTTGGGATCGCATTTAAGAAGCTCACGTCAAAGACCCCCTCGTGCGTCTCGCCGTCCTCGCCCACGATGCCCGCGCGATCCATCGCAAGGACTAAGCTTAAGTTCATAATCGCCGCGTCGTGGACGATCTGATCAAACGCGCGCTGCATGAAGGTCGAATATATCGTAACGTATGGCTTAAAACCCTCGCGCGCCATCGCAGCCATCGAGCCTAGCGCGTGAGGCTCGGCGATCGCGACGTCCCAGAAGCGGTGCGGGAATTTCTCGATCAGCTTATCCATGCCGGTGCCGCTTGGCATCGCAGCGGTCACGCCCACGACGTTTTCATGCTTAGCGGCTAAGTTTAAAAGCGCCTCGGCGTAAATTTGCGTGGCGCTTTTGGCGGCAGATTTTTTCTTAAATTCTCCGCTTTGAATGTCGAAAGGCCCCACGCCGTGCCAGCTCTCCAAATAACCCTCAGCCTTGTCGTAGCCCTTGCCTTTGATCGTTTGAGCGTGCACGACTACGGGCTTGCGTGCGCTTTTTGCCGTCTTTAGCGCCGATATGAGATCGGCTAGGTTGTGGCCGTCCACCGGGCCGATGTATTCGAGCCCTAGCTCCTCAAAATACATCCCCGGGATGATGAGCTTTAAGGAATTTTCAAAGCGCTTCGCCATGTATGTAGCGCTTTGCGGAGCGTGGGAGAGCAGCTCTCTTACGTGGGATTTAAATTTTTGATAGGTCTCGCCCGCCATCGCTTGACTTAAATATTTGCTAAAGGCGCCGATCGGCTTGCTGATGCTCATTTTGTTGTCGTTTAGAATGATGATGCAGGGCAGGCGCAGATCTCCTAACTCGTTCATCGCCTCATAAGTCATGCCGCCGCTCATAGATCCGTCGCCGATGAGTACGACCGGCACGCGATCTTCGCGCTTTAGACTTATCGCTTTTGCCGCGCCCACGGCTAAAGAGATCGACGTCGAGGCGTGTCCTGCGACGAAGTAATCAAATTCGCTCTCGCTAGGCTTAGTGTAGCCGCTGATACCGCCGAACTGCCTAAGCGAGCCGAACTCCTCCCAGCGGTCCGTTAGAAGCTTGTGCGCGTAGCTTTGATGGCTCACGTCGAAGATAAACGGATCGTTCGCGGCGTCGAATACGTAGTGCATCGCCACGATGAGCTCGACGGCGCCCATATTTGAGCTTAAATGGCCGCCGTTTTTACTCACGACTTCGATGATGCGCGCTCTAATCTGCGTGCAAAGCTCCCGTAGCTCCTCTAAGTTTTTGTTTTTAATATCCACTCAAAATCTCTCCCAAAGCGCCCAAGACGCGATCGTTTTGCTCAGGCGTACCGACCGTGATGCGCACGGCGTTTAGCCCGTAGCGTTTTAAATTTCGAATGATGATGCCGCGGCGCAAAAGCTGCTCGCAAAGCTCGCTACTATCTAGCGGCGGGCTAAGTTTAAACGTGATGAAATTTGCGTAGCTAGGGATAAATTCCAAATTTCGCTCGCGCGCAAAATCCTCGAAGCGGCTCATCTGCGCGGCGTTGTTTTGCAGGCTTTTTTGTACGAAAGCCTCGTCTTTTAGCGCCGCAATCGCCGCTGCGAGGCTAAGCGTCGTGATGTTAAAAGGCGGTCGCAGCTTATAAAGCGCGCTTATGATTTGCCGCGGCGCGATGCCGTAGCCTACGCGCATACCGCCTAAGCCGTAGACCTTTGAGAAGGTGCCCAGATAGAGCACGTTTTTAAAATTTTGAATTAAAAGCTTAGGATCAAGCCTCTTGCGCTCATCTTTAAACGCCGCAAATTCGTTGTATGCGGCATCGATCACCACGAGCGTATTCTCATCCACGCTGCTGGCGAACCTATACACCGCCTCCGCATCCAGGCACTCGCCTAGCGGATTGTTCGGCACGCACAAAAAGATGACCGAAATTTCATCCCTGTGCGCGTTATAAATTTTTAAAAGCTCGGCTAGATCGTGCTCCTGCGCGCTCGTTTTGTAAACCTTGGCCTCGCAATGGCTTGCGTAGATGCCGTACATCGCGAAAGTAACGCCCGCTTGCAGTATCGCACGGCGCGAATTAAGCTTGGCGTGCAGCGCAAACTCGATGATCTGATCGCTGCCCGCGCCGATGATGAAATTTTGCGGCTCTACGCCGAATTTCGAGGCGAGCGCGCCCTTTAGCTCATACATCGAATCATCGGGATAAAGATGCGCACAGGCGGCGTTTTGCACGATCGCCTCCTGCACCGCCTCGCTCGTGCCGAAAGGGTTTTCGTTGCTGGCAAGCTTTAGCACGTCCTGCTTGCGGATACCAAACTCCCGCACCACAAGCTCGATCGGCTTGCCTGCTTCGTAATTGCTTAGATTTTCTACAAATTTATTAAACTTCATCACTCCTCCCCGTTTATATAGCTTCCCAGCCAGGTGATTTCGTGGCCGTTTTTCTGCGCGTTTTGCAGCACGCGCGCCACGCGCTCATCATCCACATGCCCCTCAAAATCGATATAAAAGACGCTTTTAAAATCCCTAAGCTTGACCGGGCGGCTTTCGAGCTTGGTTAAATTTATCCCCTCGTTGCGAAACATCTGCAAAAAGTCCACGAGCCCGCCCGGGCGGTCGTCGGTTTTGGCTAGGATGCTCGTTTTGTTGCGGTCGCTCTTTTGGTTTTTAAAGTCGCTCAGCACGAAAAAGCGCGTACGGTTGGCGGAGTTGTCCTCGATCTTTTGAAACATCATCGGCACGCCGTAAAGATCGGCGGCGATCTTAGAACAGATCGCGGCGGAGTGCGGCGTGGCGGCTGCCATCTGCGCCGCAAGCGCGGTCGATTTGGTCGCGGTAAATTTAACGCCGCTAAGGCCGTGATCGTCTAAAAATTTAAGGCACTGATTGTATCCTTGCGGATGCGAGAATATCTGCTCTACCGTGCTTACGTCGTCGCAGTGGCTCGCAAAGCAGTGGTGGATATCCATATAAATTTCAGCGACGATCTTGACGCCTTCGTATTTTCGCAAGCAATCAAGCGTCGCTCCCACCGCGCCTTCGGTGTTGTTTTCGATCGGCACGACGCCGTATTTGGCCTCGCCGCTATCAAGCTCCTTAAAGACCGCCTCGATGTTTGAGAGCGGCAGATAGGAGCTTACCGCACCGAAGCGGCTCTTGGCGGCTTGGTGCGAATAGGTGCCGAAAGGCCCTAAAAACGCGACGATCTGCGGCTTTTCTAAATTTCGCGAAACCGAAAAAATTTCAAAAAATATCGCCTCGATCGCCTCTTTGCTTAAATTTCGCGCCTTTCCGCCGTCCAGCCTGCTGATGATCGAGCGCTCGCGCTCCGGGCGGTAGATCGCGCTGCCCGCGGTCTGCTTCAGCTCGCCGATCTTTTTGACAAACCCCATGCGCTCGTCGATAAGGCGCAAAATTTCATCATCCAGTCTGTCAATACAAACGCGCAGATCATCGATATTTTGCATCACAACCCTCCTTTTGCTCGCCCCTAAATTTCGGTTTTAAAAATTTCACGCCGCCACTCTTGCCGCAGGCTTTGAAATTCTTACCGCGCGATCTTAAAATTTCATCGCTTGCGATTGCCGCGCCGCAACTTCCGCGCGCTAAGAAGGCGCGATAAAATTCGTCGCAGCGAGATCTGAAATTCAAAGGGGCGCGATTAAAATTTAAAACGGGGCTTTGTTTTGCCGTAAAATTTAGAGGCGCATTTTGTTCGGATCTGAAATTTAAAGCGGCGGCGCGTTCAGGCTTCGAATTTAAAGCGGTGGTGCGTTTAAAATTTAAGACCGCGCTCGTTGCGGCATTGAAATTTAAAGCCGCTGCACGCTCGGATTTGAAATTTAAGATCGCGCCCCGTTTTGGACGGCTCGCCGCGCGGATCATACGAAATCCTTTTCGGGCGCGATTAGCTCATCAAAGCTTTCGCGCTTTCTGATCAGGCGGTCCTGTCCGTCGTAAACCGCGATCTCGGCGGCGCGGGGGCGGGTGTTGTAGTTGCTCGACATCGAAAAGCCGTAGGCGCCGGCGCTTTTGATCGCGAGCAGATCGCCGCTTTGCAGGCTAGGCAAGCTCACCCCTTTGGCTAAAAAGTCGCCGCTTTCGCATATCGGCCCCACGACGTCGCAGAGGCTTAAGCTCTCTGCAGAGCTTTGCGGCGCAGAATTATCCACGGCAGAGCTTAAATTAGAGGAATTATGTGGCGCGAAATTTCCTTGTAAGCTTTGTGAAACGCCGTTTTGCGGCGTGGAATTCTGCGGTGCGAAATCCTCTGAAGCGGACTCAGCCTCGATGCCGAAAGCTTTGCTATACGTGGAATTCTGCGCCGTAGAATTCTCGGTGTCGCTTTGGCTCGCGCAGCTTTCGCAGGCGGAATTCTGCTCGCTTACAAGCTCGATTTTATGGTGCGCGCCGTAGAGGCTCGGGCGTATGAGATCGTTCATCGCGCCGTCAACGATGACGAAGCGCTTGCCGCAGTTTTGTTTTTCGTAAAGCACGCGGGTAAGAAATACCCCCGCAGCCCCCGCGATGAAGCGCCCGGGCTCGCACACGATCGTGACATCTAGCCCGCTTAGGCTCTTTAAAATTCCTTGCGCGTAGTCGTAGAGCACGATCTGTTTTTCATCCTCGTAGCGGATGCCGATGCCGCCGCCCACATCGAAAAATTTTATATCGATCTCAAGAGCTCGCAGCTCGCGCAGCAGATCGCTTACGATCTTTGCCGCGTCGCAGATCGGAGAAATGTCCGTAAGTTGGCTGCCGATGTGAAAGTGGATGCCGACGGGGTTTAAAAATTTGCTCTTTTTGGCGTAGATATACATCTTGCGCGCGGTCTCGATACTGACGCCGAATTTGTTCTCATTTAGCCCCGTGGAGATGTAGGGGTGGGTCTTAGCATCAACGTTCGGATTTACGCGGATGCTGATGCGAGCGGGCTTATTTAGCTTTTGCGCGATCCGCTCCAGGCGCAGCATCTCGGCTTCGCTTTCTAAATTTATCAGCAAGATGTCCGACCTTAGCGCAAACTCTAGCTCGCCGTCTTGCTTGCCGACGCCAGAGAATATGATCTTATAGCTCTTTGCGCCGATATACAGAGCGCGGCGCAGCTCGCCGATGCTGACGCAGTCAAAGCCGCTGCCCAAATCTGACAAAAACTTCAAAACGCTAAGGTTGGAATTGGCTTTAATAGCGAAACAAACGAGCGACTTGCGCGCTGCGAAGGCCTCTTTGAGCGCTATGAAATTCTTTTGTATCTCGTTAAAATCGTAAACGTATAAAGGGGTGCCGTATTTGCGGGCTAAGCTTGAATAATCCATAGAATTTCCACCGATAAATTTTGCGCCATTCTAACAAATCAAGGCTTAACGATGCTTAAAAACTAAAAATGCCGCAAAGCCTAATAACGCTGTTATGGGCACGATAATGCCAAGTTCTGGGATGATGACGCCGTTGAGAGAAAATCTAATTAACACGAAAAGTACGCCCCAAGCGCATAGCGTAGCGATAAAAAATCCAAAGCTTAGTAGCGCGAGATTAAAAAATCGTCCCGTAACGGGCAGATAATAATACAGAACCAATACCGCCAAAGGTGCAAACAACGGAAAAAATATCATATTATAAAGACTTGCTTTTATAGTGGAGATATTCACGCCTTGATGCGAAAAGGTGCGGATCGAACGCAAAGCATCCCTGATCGAATATACATTACTCGTATCATAAACGCTTGCAATTGAGCTTGGATCAAAGCCCTTAAGCGCCTCGCTCTGCGCGCTAAACTCACTTTTTAGTCCACTTCCTCCAAGCTTAAGCTGCGCTGGTAAAGTAGTGGTATTTACGTCGCGCAGATGCCAAATTTTGCCTGCGTATTCGCCAGAACTTGCATGCGAGCGCGAAGCAACGGAGTTATCACCCATATCAAAGATCGTTATATCATTTGCGTTTTTGCCGTTTAGAGCTTTGATGTAGATATATTTACCCTCAAATTTCAAAAACATATCTCCCCCCGTAGGCGATAAATCGGTTAAATTCTTTTGAAATTTTAGCGCGTATGCAAACGAGGTGGAATTTAAAGCTATAAAGCCTGCAGTAATCGCAAGTGCGATCAAAAATGGAGGGATTATCAGAGCATTTTTGCTAACCCCAAGCGCATAAAAGCTCACCAGCTCGTTGCTACGGATCATATTAAAGCCCATCAAAATAAGCGCAAAAATAAGACTTAGCGGCAGCGTGTAGCTAAGCGCGACCGCTGCGGTTAGAGCGATATACAAAAGAGCGGTATTCGCGCTTGAGGGAAAATCTTTGAGATTTGTAAGCACATCGATGCCTACGTAAAAGCATTCAAGGGCTATTAGAAGTATAAAAAAATACTTCAGATAGGAAAGAGCCGCGTATTTTACGTATAACTTCACACCCTAGCCTTTTTAATCGTAAATTTTTGCGCGATCTGCTCTATATCCGAGCAAATGAGCTCTTCTACCGCGCGCGCGACATAGGGTAAAATTTCACTCAGCTTCTCGCGCTCGCTTTCGTTAAAATTTCCGAGCACGAAATTTGCCGCATCCTGCCCTTGCTGTTTTTTGCCCACGCCGATACGCACGCGCTCGTAATCCGCACCGATTAGCGCATCGATCGACTTGATGCCGTTGTGCCCGCCGCTACTGCCGCCTTTTTTAAATTTAACGGCGCCTAGATCCAAATCTATATCGTCGTGCACTATGATGATGCGCTCGGGCTTATAAAAATCATTCACCGCCTTTACGGAGTTGCCGCTTAAGTTCATAAAAGTTTGGGGTTTTAAAAGAAGCAGCGAGCCCTTTTTAAAAAGCTCGCCTTGGAATTTAGACGAACTAAGCTCGCTAAAGCCGCCCGTCTTTAAAATTTCGTCGATTAGCATAAAACCGACGTTGTGTCTGGTATCTGCGTATTTCTGAGCAGGATTCCCAAGTCCTGCGATCAGTATCATAGGCGCCCCTATTTAGCCGAAGTAACTCCGACTACCGCTACTGAGCCGTCTAGAATGATGCTGACGCCCTCTTTTACCGGAATGTCTCGGATCAAAAGTGAATCGCCTACGTCAAGATCGCTCACATCGAGCGTAAAATCGTTTGGTAGATCTTTGCCGGCGCATTTTACGGCGATACGGCGCTTGGATTGCACCAAAATACCTTTGTTTTTTAGCCCTTTAGCGACGCCAGTTACCTTAACCGGCACTAAATATTTGCTTACGACGTCATCCTGAACTACGCGCAAATCTACGTGAGTTAGGGTATTTGTGACGGGGTGCTTTTGGTATTCTTGCACGATGACGCGATATGTCTTACCGCCCACGCTAACCTCGAAAGGAAGATCTTCTTTTGCGCGCATAGCTTTGATAAAGTCGTTTACTTTAAACGCTGCGTTAATATTTTCAAATCCTTTCGCATAAATATTAGCGATTAGATAACCATCTCGTTTTAGGGATTTTGAAGCCCTTTTACCGATACTATCTCTAACGATACCTTCTAACATTAGGTTTCCTTTGTGAAAAAATGAAGCGTGATAATAGCTAAATGTTGCTTTAAATCTATTTAAGCGCCACGATGAAATTTAGAAGTAAAATCGCACGGAATTTAGCCGATTAAATTTACGCTAAATCCTGCAAGTCACGGCTTATTTACATGCAAGAGGACAGATAAATTAAATTCCGCCTGCGCGGCAGCAGGCAGAATTCTTTAAAATTTTAAATCGCAAAAATTTAGAATTTTAAAATTTGCGACTTAGCGGATCTCTTTTAGTTGTACGACTTCGCCGGCGAGCATCTCCTCGGCGCTCTCTCCAGATTCTGCCGCCAAATCCCTTTTTTTGGCAAGGTCCACGTTTTTGATCTGCAGATCGAGATCGTTTCGCTTAGAGGCCTTATCCAGCGCCTCTTCGCGAGTAATAATGCCGTCTCTGTAAAGATCGAGTAGGTGCTGATCGAAGGTCTGCATGCCGTAGGTGTTGCGACCGTCGGCAATCGCGTCAGGAATTTCATCGTCACGCGCATCAAGTATCATATCCTTAATACGGGTGTTTTTGCGTAAAATTTCAACGACGGCCACACGTTTGCCCTCGATAGTACGAGCAAGGCGCTGAGAGATGACCGCCTCTAGGACGGACGCTAGCGTCATTCGGATACGCTCCTGCTCAGCCTGCTCAAACATCGCGATGATTCGGTTTACCGTCTCTTTTGCGTCAATAGTATGCACCGTCGAAAACACGAGGTGTCCCGTCTCTGCGGCGTGAAGCGCCGTCTCGATCGTCTCTACATCGCGCATCTCGCCTACGAATATAACGTCGGGGTCCTCTCTCAGCGCGGCGCGAAGCGAATCGGCGAAGTTATTGC
>CAURFS010000012.1:0-17489 GCA_963523845.1 uncultured Campylobacter sp.
GCATTGGATCTTGCAATGCGGCGCTACGGGAAGGTGCACGCGCCCGTAGCTCGCGGACGCTTTTTTGCTAAAGCACGGATGGTTGTCGAAGGAGGGTTTGGTAAAAAAATTCATCAATCTTTTTTCCTTCCGAATTTTATGGCGTCCGCGTGGCAAACATCCATACAATCGCCGCAGTTCGTGCAGTTCATCTCGTCCGGTCTCGTGCCCATTTCGCATTTGCGCAAACAGGCGTTGCAGTTATCGCAGGCGTCTGTTTTATAAACGCGAAATATTGAAATTTTACGCAACAGCTCCATTATGCCGCCGCTAGGACAGGCGAAGCGGCACCATAAATTTGCGACGATCAAGGATGCGGCGATAAGAGCTACGACGACGGCAGTGCGAACCGCCCAGTACCAGTCGGAAAATTTAAAGGACATTATAACGGCGTTTAGGTACTCGTCGCTGGTGCGAATAGGGATCATAACGCGGGGGTTTCCGTAGATAAAATACACGCCCGCGCTAAGCAAAACGGCTAGAACCATGCCTATTTGCGCATATCGTAGCTTCCTGTTATTTTTTAGCTTGAGCTTAAAAGCGGCAAATTTGCCCAGCATTTGATTGACGAATCCGCCCGGACAAAGCCAGCCACAAAAGGCGCGCCCGAGGAAAATAACCAGCACGGGGATAAATAGCCAAAAGCCAAAAAAGACGGTCGCGATCCGCCCCCAGCACGTGACGATCGGACAGGATTGGCAGTTTACGAAAGGCACTATAAAAGGGCATCTAAAAATCCCGTAATAAGCCCATTGCCCGATCGCGCCGATAAAAATCAGCTGCACCAAGCGACGAATTTTAGTTAGCCTAGAGACTTTTTTCATCTTTGCCATATTTACTATACTAAACATCTTTTACACCAAACCTTTCTATGAGTTCGAGCCCGCGCGCCGAATGGATGGAGGTAAAGCCGTGTCGCTCGAAAATTTCCTGCCCCTCCACGGAGCAGACGAAGTCCGCGAAGTCATCGGCAAGCTTCTCGTCCTTTACGTACTTCATAATATTTAGCGTAAAGGTAAGCGGTCCCGGCGGGATGAGTTTCTCGTCGATAGGCATATATTCGATCTTGTCTTTAAATCTATCGTGCGTCGTTAGGCGCTTTTCGATTATGGACGCATCACCCTTGCCATCTACCAGATCGCACATCATCTGGATGACGCATGAGCCGTTGGCAATCATATTTTTCATAACGGGCCCCGTGAGACCTGAATTTTTCAAAATTCCCTTTACCGGTCCGCTACCCGGAGGCGATGCCCTTAGCGGTAGCATCACCCGCACGCCGGGCTCTGCTAGATCCTTCAGATCGCGAATTCCTGCGGGATTTCCTTTCGGCACTACTAAAACGTAGTCGGTAAAACATAACGGTCTAAAGCGAAGGCTAAGGCCAGCCTTGCGTAGTTTTTGAGAGAGCTCCAAAACGCGAGCGCCGAAAACCTCTGTCTTGCCCTGCAAGGCTAGCAGCGACTTTCCGAGCGCTCCCGCAAAGGCGCCGGTGTACTGGATATTATGTCCCGTCCTTGACTCATAAATGGCGTTTAGCTCGTTAAATGCTTCGGACAGTCCTCCGCACGACCAAACCTGCAGCGAATCGGGCTTAAACGGCGTGAAGCCGGCGAGCATCGATTCGGGTCCGGCGATGGCGGCTGCCGCTAAAGCTCCTTTTAAAAAGCCGCGACGAGATTCGTCTATCTCCTTAAATTTCATACAACCTCTCCTTTCTTTGGTTTGTTTTTAAATTTAGAAAATTTTTAATTTTAAAATTTCAAGTAAGACCGCTAAAGCAGTTCTATAAAGGCTTCCAGCCGCGTGCGTATCTGCCCGACATCCTGTTTTGAATAATCGGTCTCTAGCGACATATAGTTCGCTCCCGCTTCGCGGCTCGCCTCCTTTATTTTATTCGTCTCGATCGCGTAGGTGTGGCAGCCGCTTAGCACGACGTCGATGACGCCGTCCGCTTGATACTCGCGGATAAATTCCTTGATAATATCGCTTCTAGCGTCGTTTTGATACATCACCGAGCATGGGATTTTGAGGTAGCGCTCGGCGATATTTGCTACCAGATCGCCCTTAGTTTGTACTTGGTTTTGATAGCCTTTGGTGCCGGAGCAGTTTTCAAATGCCACTACGTCCGCGCCAAGATCTTCGATCTGCTTGATAACCTTTTCATACACGCCTCCGCTTGGACAGCCTGTGATGATGATCCGCTTTTTACGAGTTTTCGGCGGCGTCATCTCCTTTGCGGCGGCTATGTAAGCGCGTATCATTTTAAGCTTTTCGCGTTTGTCGTATATGAAGTCGCTCGCAAATGAAATTTGATGAATTTCGCTGCCCGCTACCGGCATCGGATTTAGTTTGCCAAGCTCTAAAAGCTCCAACATAACATCGCGCTCTTCGTTGTAAATTTGCACCGCATCTAGCAGCGCTTCATCCGTGATTTTCGTATTAAATTTTTGCTCTAAAACTTTACGAAATTCCCTAAGCTCGTCGGTAAAAAGCTCCAAACTCTTGCCGCCGGTCATATTCGGTAGTTGCAGCACGTGGACGTCCTTATGCTTTGCGAGCAGCTCATACATCTTTTTCTTGCCGTCGCAGGTCGTTTCGCCTATGACGAGGTCGCTGGCATTCATATAGGGGCATTTTTTCGTAACCGCGTAGCCGTAGCTTGCTTTGATTAGCGGGCAAAGATTGCGCGGAAGCTCGGCGTGAGCGGCGTCTATCGGACTCTCGTCATAGGCGCAAAGCCCAACCGGCACGGCGCCCGCAGCGTAAATGAGCTCCTTTGGCGAATAGGTGCAAAACATCCCCACTACGCGTTTGCCTTGCTCTTTTAGATCGTGAAGAGCCATTGCGTTGCGCTTTTTAAGCGCGTCAAAATCCATTCTCATCTCGTCTCCTTTAAAATTTCGTTTGCTTTGCGTGCACCGATAAGCGCAGCGCCCATCGCGCCGCAGTAGATTGCGTTTTCGCAAGTAAAAATTTCAGCCCCCAGATGCTCGCCTAGAAGCTGCTTAAAGAGCGGCACGTTGCTAAGTCCGCCGCTTAAAAAATAAATTTGATTTTCCAGCCGTTTGATGAGAGAGGCGACCTTGTGCGCGGAGGAATCCACGATGGCGTAGGCGATCTCGCTAGTTTCGGCTCCGTTTGCGCTTAGCGAGACGATCTCGCTTTCTGCAAAAACAGTGCACGTTGAGCTAATTTTAATCGCGGGATTTTTTCGAGCGGTTTTGTAAATTTCGCTTAGCTCAAGCCCTAAGCGACCCGCGCTGATCTCTAAAAATTTGCCCGTGCCCGCCGAGCATTTGTCATTCATGATAAAATCCGCTGGTTTGCCGTTTTCTATTTTGATCGCTTTGGTGTCTTGCCCGCCCACATCGATGACGGTGCAGTCTTGCTCAAATAAAAAGTGTGCCCCAAGCCCGTGGCATAAAATTTCGCTCATGCTAAGCTGCGCGTACTCTACGCTAACGCGTCCGTAGCCCGTAGCCGTCACGAAGCCCTCTGCGTAGCCTTTTTGCTCTAAGGCTTGCTTGATCTGGCGCGCGACCTTGACCGCGCTAAAGCCGCTTGGCAGCAAAAATAGCTCGCAAAATTCGCCGCGTTCGTCCATAACGGCGACCTTTGACGAGGTAGAGCCGATGTCGATACCGATAAAATGCATAAAATTTAAATCCGTCGAAAAATATTTCTACGCCGTAGAACTTTAGCGCAATCTTAGCTTTTTAAGACTTTTATATCGCTGAAATTTAGCGCAGGCGAGCGGCGCAGATTAAATTTAGCCTCGCGCCGCGTTTGATTAGTTTTTAAATTTAGCGCTCGCGGGCGATTAAAATTCCGCTTAAAATCACCACCGCGATGCCCGCTAGCACTATCGGGCCCGGCAGCCGATCGCCTAGCATAATTCCAAGCGCCATGCTAAAGAGGATGTCGCTGTAGCTGATCGCGGCGACGATGCCCGCTTTGCGCGAAGCGGCGTAGGCGCGCGTCATGTAAATTTGAAAGTAGATCCCGCTGACGCCCAGAAGCGCCACGAGCACCCAGCCAAGCAGGCTCGGCAGATTAAAGTAAGCAAGTCTCGCCAAATCCGCCCCGCTGAAAAGCCCTAGAATTTTGACCTCGCTATCACCGAGCGCCCAGCCCGTTATCATCATCGTAGCACTTAGAAAGGTAGCGGACGAGACGAAAACCAGCACGATGAGGTTTGTGGCGTAGTGTTTGCGGAGCTCGCGCACGCTCGTGTATGCAAGCCCCGCGCACATGCCGCCGAAGATTCCCACCGCGTCGGTTACGCTGATGCCGATGTGCGGGCGCACGACGAGTAAAATTCCGCCAAAGCCCAGCAGTATCGCAAACCATGCCTTGGAACTTAGCTTTTCGCCTAAGAAAAACGCCGAAAATAGCGCGGTGAAAATGGGCGCCGTTTTTTGGAATGTAAAAGCGGTGCCAAGATCGATGTGGGCGATATTATAAAAGGTCGCTAAGATACCGCAGCTGCCGATAAAGCCGCGAAACGCGAGCAGCCACGGCTTGCCGCCCGGGCCCAGGTTTTTTATCCGCCGTAGCGAAAACAGCACGATGCCGATGCCTACGACATTGCGGAAAAACACGATCTCGGCGCTACTCATATGCTCCGCCATGACCTTGGCTAGCGCGCCGTTTAGCGCGAAATAAAAGCTCGCTACGAGCATATAATAAACGCCCAGATGTTTCAGCCAAAACGCGGAGTAAAATTTTTGCTTCATCGCTCGCTACTTTCGGTTTGCGACGAGCGCGCCCGCGACGATGATGAGCGCCATACCCCCAAGCGCCATGAAACCGGGCAGGGCGTCGCCTAGCAGCAGCCCAAATAGCGTCGAAAAGATGATGTCTGCGTAGCTGATCGTAGCTACTATGCCCGCTTTGCGCGTCGCGGCGTAGGCCTTGGTGACGTAGGTTTGATAAAATAGCCCCAGCAGCCCCAGAAGCACGGCAAAGAGCCAGCCCTGCGCGTTTGGAATTTTAAATTTGCAAAGCATAAAGCTCAGCGCGGGTGCGTCTATAAATTCTGCCGCGATCATAAGCGCTACGGGCATCAGCGTGCCGGCAAGAAGCGCAGAGAGGATGATCGTATCGGAGCTATAGTATTTGCGCAGCCCGCGCACGGAGGTAAACGCCATCGCGGCGAATAATCCGCTTAAAATTCCAAAAATATCGCTCGGCTGCAAGCCAAACTGCGGCTGAATTACTAAAACGATGCCCACAAAGCCTAGGCAGACCGAGAACCAGCCCATCGCGCCGAATTTTTCGCCGAGGGTAAAGTATGCGATGATCGCCGTCCAAATGGACGCCGTTTTTTGAAAGGTAAATGCCTCGCCGAGGCTGATGTTAGCGACGTTATAAAAAAATACCATCAGCCCCAAAATCCCGATAATGCCGCGAAACGCGAGCGTAAAAGGATGACCGCCCTTGTTTGCGAAGCGCGCCGTGCGAGGACGAGCCTTAATTTTATAAAGTAGGATCAAAAGTCCGGGCAGATTGCGAAAGAGCACGACCTCAAGCGATGAAATTTGCGCGCCCAAAAGCTTGGCAAAAACGCCCGTAAGAGAGTAGTAAAAGCACGCCATCAGCATATAATACACGCTTAGATGGTGCAGCAAGAAGTTGTTGTATTTCATCGCGACCCTTTAAATTTGCGAAATTATACACGCATAATGATTAAATTTTAATATTCCGCCGTTTTAATATTCCGCCGCGCCGCCTGCTTTTGTGCACCCCGTGCGACCGCTCGGTTTTGTACTTCGGCGCTTGAATGCGCAAAGCAGCCAAATTTGCGTAGCTGCGGGTTTTTATGCTTTCGCATGGTTGCGCCCGTTTCACGCTTTGGTTGCTAGTTTTCTCGCCCAGGCTTCAGTTTTAAAATTTTATAAATTTACGCGTAGCTCCAGTTTTGCGTCATCCGTGGCGATGGATCGCGCGCTTTGGCGCCTTTTATTAAAGCGGCGTTTTGCTAGTGCCGCGATAAAATTTCGCTAAATTTAGCGCCTAAATTTCATAAAATTTTGCCGTCCGACTTGCGCGAGCGAGCGCGTAGAATTTGGCTTTAATCTATTTTTGGTTATAATCGCGCCAAAAATTACAAGGACGAACGTGAAAAGTTTGATCATCATCGGGCGCCCCAACGTCGGCAAGTCGAGCCTTTTTAACCGCCTAGCGGGCGCTCGCATCGCCATCACGAGCGACGTTGCGGGTACGACGCGCGATACCAATAGGGTCGAAGCCGAAATTTTCGATCGCCGCGTGCGCGTGATAGATTCGGGCGGCTTAGACGACACCTCCGAGCTGTTTGCGCGTGTGCAGACTAAAACGCTAAGCGAGGCAAAGAGCGCGGATTTGATAATCTTTATGACGGATGGCAAGCTGCTTCCGAGCGACGATGAGCGGCGGATATTTTTCTCGCTGCAGAGACTTGGCAAGCCCATCGCCCTGGCAGTCAATAAGATCGACGGCAAGCGCGACGAGGAGCGCAGCTGGGAGTTTAACGAATTCGGCGTTAAATTTTTCCCAATCTCCGTCTCGCACAACAGCGGCATTGATGAGCTGAAAGAGTGGATCTACGGCTTTTTGGACCCTGCGCCCGCGCAGCAGGACAAGGATGAAATTTTTGATGATTTTATAGAGGGCTTTAACGACGAGGGCGAGCCGAAAGAGGGGCGCGACGAGGAATTTTACGCTAGTAAAATCATCGGCGTGGGTATCATCGGGCGGGTGAACGTCGGTAAATCAAGCCTTCTAAACGCGCTTGTGGGCTCGCAGCGCTCGGTCGTGAGCGATTATGCGGGCACGACGATCGATCCGGTGAACGAAAGCACGGAATTTGAAGGGCGCACGCTCGAGTTTATCGACACGGCGGGCATTCGCCGCCGCGGTAAGATCGAAGGCATCGAGCGCTTCGCGCTAAATCGCACCGAAAAAATTTTACAAAACTCCGACATCGCGCTTTTGGTACTTGATGCAAGCGAGCCGTTAAACGAGCTGGACGAGCGCATCGCGGGGCTTGCGGCTAAATTTGAACTAGGTCTAATCATAATTTTAAACAAATGGGATCTTTGCGAGCGCGATTACGACGAGTTTTGTCGCGATCTGCGCGATAGGTTTAAATTTCTTTCCTACGCGCCGATCATCAGCGTCAGCGCGACGGACAGGAAGCGAATCCATAAAATTTACCCGCTCATTTTGGAGGTTTATTCAAATTTCACGCGCAAGCTCGGCACCGCAAGGATCAATGAAGCGGTAGAAGCCGCGATAAAGGCGCATCCGATACCTCGCGAGCGGGGCAAATCGGTTAAAATTTACTACGCCGCGCAGATCGGCTTTGCGCCGCCGAAGATCGCTCTTGTGATGAACCGCCCGCAAGCGCTGCATTTTAGCTACAAGCGCTATTTGATGAACAGACTGCGCGCGAGCTTTGCTCTTTCGGGCAGTCCCCTAGTGCTGCTGCCGCGCAAAAAAGGGGAGAGCGATGAAGAGCGGTAACATCGTACTCATCGGCTTTATGGGGGTCGGTAAGGGCACGGTAGCGCGGGCGCTGGCTGCGCAAAGCGGGATGTTTGCGCTTGATTGCGACGATATGATCGAAAGCTACGCCAATAAAAAGATCGGGCAAATTTTTAAAGAGCAGGGCGAGCAGAGCTTTAGAAAGATGGAAGCGAGCCTTGCGAAATTTTTAGAAAAGTCCGTCTGCTGCGCCGTGATATCTACGGGCGGCGGTTTTTACGCCGTGAAAAATTTAAATAAAATCGGCACCGTCGTGTATCTGAAATCAAGCTTTGAAGGGATTATTAATCGCTTAAAAAACAGCGAAAACGCGGAGAAAAAATTTGCCAAGCGTCCGCTGTTAGCGGATCTGCAAAAAGCCGCGGCGCTGCACGCGCAAAGAGACGGGGCGTATGAAAAAAAGGCCGACATAGTAATCGACGTGGAAAATAAAAGCGTAAAAAATATCGTAAAAGAAATTTACTCCGCCTGCGACGGGCTAAATTTAAAAGGAAAAAAGATGTCTAAGCAGAAGCGTTCCGGCGGCAAAAATTCCGAACCGCACGGCAAAGAGGGCAAAAGCGATAAGCTTGAAAAGAAAGAGGCGCTAAAGCAAAAGCTGCGCGAGCTACTAGAGGGCTTAGAGCGCGAGCAAATTCCAAAGCGCGTAATCGCGTGGCACTTCGATCTTTACGAGCCTTATGCGCTACAGCTCGCGGGATCGAGCAGTTATGATGCGGATGACGACGACTGGGCGTGCGAGGACGAGGATGAATTTTATCCGCAAAGCTCGCGCTTGCAGCTTGATTTTTTAAGCGAGCTTTCGTGGCGGCAGGTTTTAAAAATGCTCGTGCAGGCTCTGCGCGAGCTGCGAGAGCAGATGCCAGATGCAAAAATTTTTGAGTGCAAGCACGTCGCCGCAGGCTTCGTAGACGGCGATTTGATTTTGATTTAAAGGAGCAACGATGAGAATTTTAACGGGTCTTCAGCCTAGCGGCAAGCTGCATTTGGGTAACTACTTCGCGAGTATCAAGCAGATGGTGGATGCGCAAAACGCGGGCGAGCAGATGTTTATGTTTATCGCAAACTACCATGCGCTCACGTCCGTAAGCGACGGCGCAAAGCTAAAAAACTCCACCTATGAGGCCGCCGCGGCGTTTTTGTCGCTGGGGATAGATCCTAAAAAGACGGTGTTTTGGGTGCAAAGCGACGTGAAAGAGGTGTTGGAGCTTTACTGGATTTTAAGCGGATATGCGCCGATGGGGCTGCTCGAGCGGGCGCACGCATACAAAGACAAGATCGCCAAGGGTTTTGAGAGCAAACACGATCTGTTTAGCTACCCCGTGCTGATGGCGGCGGACATCCTGCTATACAGCGCGGAGGTCGTGCCCGTGGGCAAGGATCAGATCCAGCACGTCGAGATCGCCCGCGACATCGCGCTTAAATTTAACAACGCCCACGGCGAAATTTTAACTATTCCGCAAGCGCGCGTAAATGATGAAGTAGCGATCGTGCCGGGCACAGACGGCGCGAAGATGAGCAAGAGCTACGGCAATACGATCGATATTTTTGCAGATGCCGCGACGCTAAAGAAGCAAATTTCAAGTATCGTAACGACTTCCGAGCCGCTGGAGGCGCCTAAGCAGTGGCGCGGATGCAATGTCTATAACATCGCGAAGCTGTTTTTAAGCGAGGCGGCGGAGCAAGCGGCGCTGCGGGCTCGCTATGAGCGCGGAGGCGAGGGGCACGGGCACTTTAAGGCGTATCTAAACGAGCTCGTGCTTAGCTACTTCAAAGACGCGCGAGATAAATTCGAATACTATCAAAGCCACCGCGAAATTTTAGACGAGATGCTAAGACAGGGCGCGCAAAGGGCGGCTGCGACGGCTGCTTCATTGATGCAAAAGGTTCGCGCCGCCGTGGGGATTTATCGCTAAGGAGAGTGAGATGACGGATTACGCTAGAGAAATTTTATCTGACGGCAAGCTGCTTCGGCAGAAGCTGGAAATTTTCTTGCAAACTCCTAGTAAGGTTGAAATTTACGCACGCGCCTGCGAGAAATTTTTCGCCGCGGGTAAGCAGCGCGAGTTAAATTACGTAAGTACGTGGAGCTGGTGGGGATTTTTCGGCACGCTGTTCTTTTTTCTGTACCGCAAGGAGTATAAAATTGCCGCAGCCCTATTTGCCGTTGCGGTGGCTACCTGCTTTATTCCGTTTTTGGATGGGCAGGACAGAACCATAGGAACGGCAATTAGCGTCAGTAGCGGGACTATGGCGAAATATTTCGTTTGCTATAGTTTTGTTTCATTGCTGGATAAGCAGGACGACGAAGCCCTAAGACGGGGCGGCGGCGTGAATAGATGGGCGATATGGCTCGCGGTAATATTTTACGCTTTGGTCGCAATTGTGTTTGCGCTGATAATTTCAAACGGCGGCAAGGCTTAGTCGTTTTAAAGGGCTTCCGCACTCAAAACGGCTAAATAAATTTTAAAAAGGAGTAAGAATGAAAGCGATCGTAACGGTGATCGGTAAGGACAAGGTTGGCATTGTGGCGGGCGTTTCGGCCAAGCTCGCGCAGCTTGGGCTAAACATAGACGACATCAGCCAGACGGTTTTGGACGAGTTTTTTACGATGATGGCGGTGGTTTCCAGCGAAGAAAAGCAGGACTTCACGGTCCTACGCGAGGAGCTAAACGAGCTAGGCGAAAAGCTAAAAGTAAAGATCAACATCCAAAGCTCGGCGATTTTCGACGCCATGCACAACATCTAAGGCGCCAAAATGGACATCAAAAACGTAACCGAAACGATCGCGATGATCGAGGAGCAAAATTTCGACATCCGCACGATCACGATGGGCATCAGCCTGCTTGACTGCATCGATCCAGATATCGACAAAGCGGCGGAGAAAATTTACGCCAAGATCACAGACAAAGCGCGCGATCTGGTAAAGGTCGGCAATGAAATTTCGGCAGAGCTCGGCATCCCGATCGTAAATAAACGCGTCTGCGTAACGCCTATCGCCATCATCGGCGCGGCGACGAACGCTACTGACTACGTGCCGCTTGCTAGAGCGATGGACGAGGCTGCCAAAAAGGTCGGTATCGATTTTATCGGCGGCTTTTCGGCGCTAGTGCAAAAGGGCTACGCAAAGGGCGATAAAATTTTAATCGACTCCATCCCCGCCGCGCTCGCAGCGACGCAGAAGGTCTGCTCGTCGGTAAATATCGGCTCGACCAAGACAGGCATAAATATGAGCGCGGTCGCTGATATGGGGCGCGTGATAAAAGAGACGGCGCGGCTTTCGGATCTCGGCGCCGCAAAGCTAGTCGTATTTGCCAACGCCGTCGAGGATAACCCCTTTATGGCGGGCGCATTTCACGGCGTGGGTGAGGCCGAAGTCGTCATAAACGTGGGCGTCAGCGGCCCTGGCGTCGTTAAACGAGCACTTGAGAAGGTGCGCGGAGCGAGCTTTGACGTGGTCGCCGAGACCGTAAAAAAGACGGCGTTTAAGATCACGCGTATAGGACAGCTCGTAGGGCAAATGGCGTCCGAGCGCCTAGGCGTGAAATTTGGCATCGTCGATCTCTCGCTGGCTCCGACTCCGGCCGTGGGAGATTCGGTCGCGCGCGTGCTTGAGGAGATGGGGCTAGAGCGCGTCGGCACGCACGGCACGACGGCAGCTCTAGCGCTACTAAACGACGCGGTCAAAAAGGGCGGCGTCATGGCGTGCAACCAAGTAGGCGGGCTTAGCGGCGCGTTTATCCCTGTCTCAGAGGATGAGGGTATGATCGCCGCAGTGCGCGCAGGCTCGTTAAGCTTAGAAAAGCTCGAAGCGATGACCGCGATCTGCTCGGTGGGGCTCGATATGATCGCGATCCCGCAGGATACGCCAGAGCAGACGATCGCCGCGATCATAGCCGACGAGGCCGCGATCGGCGTGATAAATCAAAAAACGACCGCCGTGCGCATCATCCCAAAAGGCAAAGAGGGCGACACGCTGGAATTCGGCGGTCTGCTCGGCAGCGCGCCGGTGATGAGCGTAAATAAAAACTCATCGGCGGACTTCATCGCCCGCGGCGGCCAGATCCCAGCACCCATTCATAGTTTTAAAAACTAAATTTAACCCGCTTAAGGAGGAAAGATGAGAGCGTTTGCGTTATTTGCGGCAGTTTTGCTTTTTAGCGGCTGCTCCATAATCTCGGTATTTTATAGCAAGGAGAAAAAATTCGAGCTGGCGGGCTTGGGGCAAGACGGGGTCTATAGGACTTCGGACGACAGCGCAGATACGCTAATAAAAATAATGTCCGCCCGCACAAAAGAGGGCGAGCCGTATCGTATAATCCACACGCTGGAAATTCCTAAAAATTCTACTCAGACGGATTTTGATAGCAACGATAAAGAGGTATTTAAAATAGACTGCTCAAAGAATTATTGCGAGCCCAAATACGACGAGGAGCCGAAAAGAATCGCCATTTCTTGGCCTGCGCCGAATGGAGGCGGCGTTTTTGACGGCGTCATATATCTAAAAAATTTACGGCTCGTAAAGGCATATTAAATTTGCGGATTTAAAAGCGCGCAAAATTTATAAAATTTAACGAGTAAAATTCTAAGTCGCCGCGATGGAATTTTTCGGGCTTTAAATTTTGTACTACGGGCGTGGAATTTTGAGTTAGAATTTCAGCGTGAAATTTCGGCGTGAAATTTTACGGCGCGATCCCCTCGGCGCGCAATCCCCGCAGCGCGCTAAAATTTTAAAATTTTGCTGTAAGACGCGGCGTTAAAATTTCATTACCGCTCGCGGCGGACGGCAGCGGGTCTTTTAAAATTTTAAATTTTAAAGCGGCTTGCATTGAAATTTTAAAATTTAAAAGCAACCTGTTTCGTTATCATTGCTCGTCCGCTTAAGAAGCGAGCGGGATTCTATTTCGGCGGCGGATTTAAATACAGCGCGCAAAAACGGGCACGGCATTAAAATTTTAAAAGACGACGCGAAAATATGAGGCGGAAATAAAATGCAAAAAATGGCTTGGAAATTTGGCGAGCTTGAAAAGGTCGCGACGGACGAGGGCTTTATTTGGTACGCGGAACTGGCGCTAAAAAGCGAAAGCTTCGGTGAGGTGCCGTTTTGCCTCGTGTCTGCAGATACGGCGGATGTGGACGATGAGACGATTTCGCTTGCTCGGCGCATCGCCCGAAATATCGATCGGTACGTAAAAGACGCCCTTGCCTTCCTGCGAGACGAGCTTAGGCGCGAGTATTGTTTGGGCGAGGATGAGCTTAGGCTGCTTGACGTGCCCGTTTGCGATCTGCCGTTTGAGCTCCCGCAATGCACGTTTTACGCGCGCGATACGCAGTGGCTGCTAAGGTTTGCCGAGGGCGCGCTTGATATTTGCGAGCCTTTCGGCATCGGGGTGATTTTCGAGGGTGAAAGACCGCTGCGCGTGGAAAATTTAGAGTTTTGCTAGCTGCGGTAAAATGCTAAATTTAAAGGCGGACGGGAATTTTAATGCTTTGCCGAGTTTGAAATTTTTCGGCTCTTCGCGAATATAACGCGGTAAATTTTAAAATTTAACCGCAAGGTGTGACATCAAAAAGACGCGGCGCCGAATTTGATATAATCTCTAAAATTTAAACGCTTAAAAAGAGCGAGCCGTGAGCGAAAAATTTCAAGCCGAGATGAAAGAGCTAGACGAAAAATTCGCCGTAATACCGGAGAATTTAAAGAAGCGATACGACAAACATAGGCTAATTAGGTGCTCTAGTATGGTATTTTTAGCGCTTTTGTTTGGCATTACATCGGTAGTTTCGCGACTTATTTCTTACGTGGATATTCAAATGCCCGAGCCCTTTTTGTTTTGTGTGGCGGTAGTTTTATCCATTTGTTTGACGGCATTTTGTTTAAAGTGCTACAAGACAAAAAAATACAGCAACTTTTTCATAAAAAATCAAGATACCAGTTTGATGATTTTTACTTTTGAGAATACGGCTAGCTTAGTCTTGGTTTTATCTCCCACTTTGCTATTTCTATCTTCGGCAATGGGAGGTTCGCGAGATAAGTTAAGCGGCGCCGGCACTTTATACGGAGTCTTTATAGCTCCGATTTGCATATTAGTTTTTCTTTTATGCTATTTTTTCAACCGAGGCACCTATATTCCAAAAGACGATAAATTCTGCTAAATTTCGATGAGGTGAAAGCTGCGAAACCTTATAAAAGAGCTGCAAAGATGGCGTTAAGCGGCGAATTTGGACGAATGTTTAAATTTGGCTTATCTTAACTTAATACTCCTTGTATTTGCATTAGAGTTCTGTTGAGCCAAATTTTTATATACTTATTTAAGGGATCGGCGCTAAAATAAGAATATTTAAATTAAGAGGTCGGTGTGAAAGCAATTAGGAATTTTTATGAATGGCTAAGCATTTGGGATAAGATAAAGATCTGCTTTTGCTTAATATTGGTCGCTTACGCATGGTATTATATAGTCGCTTTGTCTAATCCAAAAAATTTAAGTGATCTCAAAATCACAGATGGCATAGTAACAGGTTTTACTAGCGATTCCGCGTTAAGGGGAGGAAGCTGGTGGTTATTGCAATTTTATGATAGCGAAAGAAAAGCCGTAGAGAAGGTTTCCTTGGGACTAAATTATAAAGGGATAGATGAATTTTATATATATGACAAACAAAGAAATATACTACGTTTTGATCTTTTGCAAGATCGCAAAGTTAGGATTTGGTATTCTGAATTCCCCTTTCCGTTTAAAACGAAAACGGCTTATCAAATTCTTATTTTAGACGATAATTTAGGCGAACGAGAAAGCATAAAAGGGAATAGATATTTTATGAGATTTGCGGATAGAGGATATTATATTACACCGAAGAAATGGTTTATGCTAGCAATGTCTCATATGGTTTTAATTTTTATAATTCTAGATACCATATCAAAATTTAAAAGAGAAAATTGTGACAAGCTTTAATTCATTGACGGATTAGGTATGGTAAGGGCTCGCGCAAATCTAGCGCATAAATTTTGCCCTTAAATCGTGCAAATTTTACGCTCCGCCAGGTGGAATTTAACGCGCAAATTTCACGACGTTTCGGGTCTTGCGATTTACAGCTTCCTAAGTTTTGCGATCTCATCGCGCAGCGCTGCGGCCTTTTCAAACTCCAGAGCGGCCGCGGCTTCGAGCATCTGCTTGCGAAGCTCCTTTACGATCTTGGCGCGCTCGGCAGCGGGCATCTTCTCTAAATTGGCGCCCTTTCTTAAAATTTCGGTTCCATCCTCGATTTTTAGGCTCTCTTCGATATTGCGGCTCGCAGAATGCGGCGTTATGCCGTGAGCGCGGTTGTATTCATCTTGAAATTTACGGCGCTTTTGGGTGATGTCGATCGCCTCTTGCATCGAAGCGGTGATCTTTTTGCAAAACATCACGACCTGCCCATGCACGTTTCGCGCGGCTCGCCCCATCGTCTGAATGAGGCTCGTGCGCGAGCGCAAAAACCCCTCTTTATCAGCATCCATGATCGCGATAAGGCTTACTTCGGGCAGATCGAGCCCCTCGCGGAGCAGATTTATACCGATTAGCATATCGTATTCGCCGCTACGTAGGCCGCGGATGAGCTCGTTGCGCTCGATCGCATCGATGTCCGAGTGCATATATTTGACCTTAAGCCCAAGCTCCAGATAGTATTTGCTCAGCTCCTCCGCCATCTTTTTGGTTAGCACGGTCACTAAGATTCGCTCGCCGCGCGCGATGACCTCCTTTGCCATATCGTGTAAAATTTCGACCTGGTTGTCGCTGTCTTTTAAGATAATCTGCGGATCAAGTAGTCCCGTCGGGCGCAGTATCTGCTCATATACGGCTCCGCGGCTAAGATCCAGCTCGTAATCATTTGGTGTTGCGGAGACGAATAGAAATTTAGCCTTTTTATTGATAAACTCATCAAACATCAGCGGGCGGTTATCAAGTGCGGAGGGTAGGCGGAAGCCGTACTCTACGAGCGTCTCCTTACGGCTGCGATCTCCTGCGAACATCCCGCGAAACTGCGGCAGGCTCACGTGGCTTTCGTCGACGATGACGAGATAGTCCTTGCCCTTGCTCTCGTAGTAATCAAAGAGCGAATAGGGCGTCTCGCCCGGCTTTTGACCGGTCAGATAGCGCGCGTAGTTTTCGATCCCCTTACACATCCCCGTAGCGCCCAACATCTCAAGATCAAACTCCACTCGCCCTTTCAGCCGCTGCGCCTCGACGAGCTTGCCCGTGTCCTCGAAAAATTTTAGCCTCTGTTCAAGCTCCTCCTCGATCCCTTTGATCGTCGATTTCAGGCGTTGCTCGCCCACAATGAACTGGCTCGTCGGGTAGAGAATAAATTTTTTGACGCTCTGCGTCTTTTTGTTTTCGAGCACGTCCAGATGATACATCGCCTCTATCTCGTCGCCGAAAAACTCGATCCTAAACGCCTCGTCGTTAAAATACGCGGGATAGATGTCGATCACGTCACCGTTTACGCGAAAATTCCCGCGATCAAAAAAATCGTCGTTGCGTTTGTAGCCCATATCGACGAGCTTACGAAGTAAAAATTTAGTGCTAAATTTTGATCCGATCTCAAAAAATAGCACCATGCCTTTGTATTCGGCGGGATCGCCCAGACCGTAGTTTGCCGAAACCGACGCTACGGTGATGACGTCATCAAAGCTCAGCAAACTCGCCGTGGCACTTAGTCGCAAGCGCTCGAGCTCTTGGTTTACGTCGCTGTCCTTTTCGATGAAAAGATCCTGCCTAGGGATGTAGGCCTCGGGCTGATAATAATCGTAGTAGCTGATGAAATACTCGACGTGGTTTTGCGGGAAAAAGCCCTTGAACTCGCTATAAAGCTGCGCCGCGAGGGATTTATTATGCGTCATTACGAGCGCGGGAATTCCGAGGCGCTTGATGATATTTGCCATAGTAAAAGTCTTACCCGAGCCGGTAACGCCGAGAAGAGTTTGGTATTTGTTGCCGCTTTGAAAGCCTGCGACGATGCCTTCGATCGCTTTTTCTTGATCCTCGCTCGGGGAGAATTTGCTCTCGATTTTAAAATTTTGCAAAATTTTTCCTTTTTTAAAGCCAAAATTGGGTAATATCTTCATTTAAATTATATCAGAAAAGGCGAAATAATGGAATCAATCTTTGACGAAGAGAAAAAGGTCGAGGGCTTAAGCAATAAAGTAGCTGAGCTGATTAGACGATACACCGAGGCTAGGGACGAAAACGAAAAGCTACGCACCGAGCTAGCGACGGTCAAGGCGCAAAACGAGGCTTTGGGAATGCAGCTTGGCACGCTTGAAAACGATCTGGCATATCGCAAGATGAGCGATGAGGATCTAAGCAAACAGATCGACGATATTTTGGCAGGCGATAATTTAGGCGAGAAATGAAAGAAATTTCGGTTCAGCTGACGAGTAAGTCTTTGACGAAAAAATACGCGATAAGCCTGGATGATGACTTTGCAAAGGTCTTTGGTAGGGACTGGCGGATTTTAACTCGTGGCAGCGATCATCTGGATGCGGGCGAACTACTTGAAGCCTATATCCAAAAAAGCTACGAAAATTTTATGCTTAATAAAAAAATAGATGCCTTGGTAAAGGACATCGACGAAGGAGTAAAATGATGAAAATGAGAAAAGGTGCGGCGGTAGGCGGCGGCGTAAGCGGGATAATATTTTTAGCGATTATAATCTTCGTGATAGTAAAAATAATATATCCTAAATTAAGCGGTGCTAAGGATGAGGTTTTAGTAAAAGCTTACGCAGTCGAGCTTGAAGGTGTATTTAAGGATATACAAAGAGATTACCTCAATCAAGGTGGATTTAGAATGCTTAAAAGTATGACGGGTTCCAGACAGTTTAGCGATAGCGATCTAGAAAAAACCGTCACTTTAAATCAATCCTTTGATTACGGAGTAGGA
>CAURFS010000013.1:0-16314 GCA_963523845.1 uncultured Campylobacter sp.
CGGGCGTGCGCCTGATAGTGGGCAAAGGCGGCATGGGCGAGGGCACGATGAGCGGCTGCAAGGAGTTTGGCGCGATACACTGCGTATTTCCCGCGGGCTGCGCGGTGGTCGCCGCTACGCAGGTCGAGGAGATCGAGAGCGCGGACTGGACGGAGCTTGGGATGCCTGAGACGCTGTGGAAGTGCCGCGTGAAGGAGTTTGGCCCGCTCATCGTCTCGATCGACGCGCACGGAAATAATCTCTTTGAGCAGAACAAGGTCAAATTTAACGAGAAAAAGGACGCGGCGCTGGCTGAAATTTTACCGCAGGTCGGGTTTATAAAGTAGTTAAATTTTGGCGGCTTGCGCTTTAAATTCTTACGCGTTGCCACTAAACTTTAAGGGGCTTTGGACGGATGGCGCGGGCGTAATCGATTAATAAAACCGCCGTTAGGGCTAAGCGCGAGATTAAATTTATCTGCAAAAGTTAGCTAATCGCGAGGTATAAATGTTAAAAATTTAAACCTGCAAAGCCGCTATTTTAAAGCGCCGACTAAAAGCGCGCTAATTTTGCCGAAGCTCTTTCATAAATTTAGCCTACGCGCTATTTTTCTGCGCAAATTTTACGCTTACGTAGAGGTAGCTTGCAAGTCCCAGCGCGCCCAGTATTGCGCCCGCCTCGCCTATGTGTTCAAGCCCGAATCTCGTTGCGATCTGATGCCCTAAAAGCGCTCCGCCGCCGATGCCTACGTTATAAATCGCCGAGTAGATCGATATCGCGACATCGGTAGCATCCGGAGCCAGCGCCAAAACCCTAATCTGCAAACAAAGCCCAAAGCCAAAAATTCCCACTCCCCAGACGAAAGCTGCAAGCAGCAGCGCTACGTCATTTGCGACAAAAACCTTTAGCGTCAGCGCCGAGGCTAGGATAAAGAGGATTGAGCAGATCAAAAAGGCGTTTGGAAAATGGCGATAAAGCTTTGAAAAAAGCACACTTGCAGCGATGCCCGAAGCACCGAATGCAAGCAGGACGTAGGTTACGAAGTGATCGCCCGCGGGATTAAATTTCGCCACGAAGGGCTCGACGTAGCTGTAGGTCGTAAAATGCGCGCCTACGATCAAAAACGTCAGCAGATACAAAGCAAGCAGCATCGGGCGCTTTGCAAGCATCGGCAAGCTCGCAAGAGAGCCCGCGCGCCTGCTTGGCAAAAACGGTAAAATTTTCCAAAGAAACAGCGCCTCCGCCGCCGCAAGCGCGCCGATCGCGAAAAACGTAATCCTCCAGCCAAAAAGCTCGCCGACCACGCGCCCCAAAGGAAGCCCTAAAACCATCGCCAGCGAGGTGCCCAAAGCAAGCATGCCGATGGCCTGAGAGCCTTTATTTATCGGCGCTACGCGCACGACGAGCGATGAGGTGATCGACCAAAAAATCGCGTGCGAAATCGCGATGCCAAGGCGCGCGATTACCAAAACGGCAAAATTCCACGCAATGGCCGCCAGGATGTGGCTTAGCGTAAACAGCACAAAAAGCCGCAAAAGTAGCCTCTTACGCTCAAGCTTTGAAGTAAGCAGCATCAACGGCAGCGAAAGGATACTCACCGCCCACGCGTAGATCGTTATGATTAGGCCCGTACTCGTAACGTCCATCTTAAAATCCGCCGCAATGTCGCTTAGCAGGGCCACGGGGATAAATTCCGTCGTGTTAAAAATAAAGGCGGCAAACGCCAACGCGATAACTCTCGTGTAAGCGATTTTATGGACGTTCATCGGTTTTCTCTTTCCAGCTTTTAAATTTAAACTTTAAATTTAGCGCATTTAGCGGTTTTTAGCTTTTCGAGTTCTGCTCGGAATTTTAAAATTTTAAAATTCTGCGCCGTATATACGTGCCGCGTTCCGTGCTAAATCTAGGCGGAGGATTATAGCTAAATTTATTCTCCTCGCAGCTTGCAGAAATAGAATTTACGCTCAAAACGCAAAGTCGCATGGGGTAAAATTCACGTAGCGATCAATCAATGAAAATTTAAAATGAAATTTGCGCTGCGCTCGGCAGGAGGCAATAAAATTTCTTATATTTGGCAGAATGCGCCGAAATTTTATATGCCGCGATATAGCAAGCCATAAATAAAATTTCGCTACGTTGAGTTTGGATGCGTATAGCGGTTGAGGCTTTGTAGTGGCTAAATTTATTATCCAGTCTTGTTGCGATATGAGGTTTTTTCATCTTGTGGCAAGTGCATTTTTAAATTTCTTAATTTTCGCGTATTCCCGTCATTTGATATTTGGGTTAGAATTTCGAGTCAGACGGCTAAATTTGCATTTAATCTCTACTCGCTGCTTACGATCCGCGCTTAAAGTATGCAAAAAATTATTTTCAAAGCGGCGAAAGAGCCCGTCTCAAATCGTCCGTAATGCTCGTCTAAAACTGCCAGTATATCGCGCTTATCGCTCGCCTCTGTGATAAAGCTTTAGAATTTTATTCGGTTTGCGAAGCATTTAAATTTTTAAGCAATAAATATGTAAAATTAGCGAAATTTGATAATTCCAAAGGAACTAAAAATGGCAAAAGTTATGAAAACGATGGACGGAAACGAGGCAGCGGCTTACGTCTCATACGCCTTTACCGAGGTCGCGGGCATCTATCCGATCACGCCTAGCTCGCCTATGGCGGATTACACCGATATTTGGGCGTCGCAGGGCAAGGAAAACCTCTTCGGCATGCCCGTTAAAGTAGTCGAGATGCAAAGCGAGGGTGGCGCGGCGGGCACCGTGCACGGATCCTTACAAGCGGGCGCGCTTACGACGACGTATACCGCATCGCAGGGGCTTTTGCTAAAAATTCCAAATATGTACAAGATCGCGGGCCAGATGCTTCCGGGCGTCATTCACGTCGCGGCGCGTGCGCTTGCGGCGCAGGCTCTTTCAATTTTCGGCGATCATCAAGACGTCTATGCCTGTCGCCAAAGCGGCTTTGCGATGCTCGCAAGCGACAGCGTGCAGGAGGTGATGGATCTGGGCGGTATCGCGCATCTTGCGGCGATTAAGGGGCGAGTGCCGTTTTTGCACTTTTTTGACGGATTTCGCACCAGCCATGAAATTCAAAAGATCGAAGTGATGGACTATGCCGAGTTTGATCGCTTGCTCGATCGCGAGGCCGTGCGTAAATTTAGAGCTGACGCGCTAAACTCCGAGCACCCTAAAACTCGCGGCACGGCGCAAAACGACGACGTATATTTTCAGACGCGCGAGCTAGTCAATAAATTTTACGACGCGCTTCCGGACATCGTCGCGGAGTATATGAGCGAAATTTCAAAGATCACGGGGCGGTCGTACGCGCCTTTCGTCTATTACGGCGCTAGCGAGCCGCAGCGCGTGATCGTCGCGATGGGCTCGGTCAATCAAGCCCTTGAGGAGGTGGTCGATCATCTAAACGCGAAAGGCGAGAAGGTAGGTGTGCTAAAAGTGCATCTCTACAGGCCTTTTAGCCTCAAATATCTCTTCTCCGCGATGCCTAAAAGCGTGCGCAAAATCGCCGTGCTCGATCGCACAAAGGAGCCCGGCAGCCTCGGCGAGCCGCTGTATCTGGATATAAAGGCCGCATTTTACGGGCGCGCGGACGCCCCGCTCATCGTGGGCGGTAGGTATGGTCTAAGCTCCAAAGACGTTGATCCCGCGCAGCTAATCGCCGTGTATGAAAATTTAAAGGCGGACGAGCCTAAAAACGGCTTTACGATCGGCATCGACGACGACGTGACGCATCTATCCCTTCCCGTGGGAGATAAAATTTCGCTCGGCTACGAGGATGAGACCGAGTGCTTGTTTTATGGCCTTGGTGCGGACGGCACCGTGGGCGCGAATAAAAATTCCGTCAAAATCATCGGCGATAAAACCGATCTTTACGCGCAGGCGTATTTCGCCTACGACAGCAAAAAATCGGGCGGCTACACGCGCTCGCACCTGCGCTTCGGCAAAAGACCGATCCGCTCGACTTATCTCGTCTCAAATCCGCATTTCGTCGCCTGCTCAGTCGCTGCGTATCTGGACATCTACGACGTCATCGGGGGCATCCGTGAAGGAGGGACCTTTCTTTTAAATTCCATCTGGGATGCCGAGCAGACGGCGGCAAAGCTTCCAAACAAGGTCAAAAAAATTCTAGCTGCCAGACGGGTAAAATTTTATATCCTAAACGCCACCAAGCTGGCACGCGATATAGGGCTCGGAGGCCGCACAAATACGATCATGCAATCGGCGTTTTTCAAGCTCAGCGGCATCATTCCGTTCGAGCAGGCGCAGAGCTATATGAAAGAATACGCTAAGAAAACCTACGCCAAAAAGGGCGAGGCAGTTGTGGCGATGAACTGCGACGCGATCGATAGGGGAGCGGACGCTTTGGTGCAGGTAGCGGTCGATCCTGCGTGGGCAAATTTAAAAGATGATCCAGCGGGCGCGGACGATAAATACAGAGGCGACGATTTTATAGAAAAGATCGTAAAGCCGATGAACGCAGCGCGCGGTGATAGCTTGCCGGTGTCGGCGTTTTTAGGGCACGAGGACGGCGGGTTTGACGCGGGCACGACGCGATTTGAAAAACGCGGCGTGGGCATCACGGTACCTAAATGGATCGAGCAAAACTGCATCCAGTGCAACCAGTGCGCCTTCGTCTGCCCGCACGCCGTAATCAGAGCGTTTTTGCTAGATGAAAAGGACGAGGCCGCCGCGCCTTTAAATTTAAAAGAGCACCTGCTAGAAGCCAAGGGCAAGGAGCTGAAGGGGCTAAAATATAAGATCCAAGTAAGCCCGCTTGATTGCACGGGCTGCGCGCTTTGCGCCGAAAACTGCCCGAGCAAGGAAAAATCGCTCGTCATGGTGCCGCTTGAAGAAGAACTCGCAAAAGGCGAGCAAGAAAGCGCAGACTTTTTATTCGAGCACGTAAGATACAAAGACGATTTGATGGACAGATCAAGCGTCAAGGGCGTGGGTTTTGCGCGCCCGTATTTTGAATTTCACGGCGCATGCCCAGGCTGCGGCGAGACGCCGTACATCACGCTGATCACGCGACTTTTCGGCGATCATATGATCGTAGCCAACGCTACGGGCTGTAGCTCGATCTACGGCGGATCCGCGCCTTCGATGCCGTACCGCAAGGACGAGAACGGCCGCGGCGTCGCGTGGGCGAACTCACTTTTTGAGGATAACGCCGAGTTTGGGCTGGGAATGAAGATCGCAAGCGAGACGCTGCGCCATAAGATCGAGGATCTTATGCTAGGCTCGCTCTCAAGCGTGCCAAACGCGCTAAAGGCGCTTTATCACGACTGGATCGAAAACAGAGACGATACGCTAAAATCCGCTCAGATCAGAGATAGGCTGGTGCCGCTGCTAGAGCAAAGCTTAGACGCGCCGGGGGTTCGTGAAATTTTAGAACTGAAGCAGTATCTAAACAAAAAATCGCAATGGATCATCGGCGGCGACGGCTGGGCCTACGACATCGGCTACGGTGGGCTCGATCACGTGCTGGCTACCGGCGAGGACGTAAACGTGCTGGTGCTGGATACGGAGGTTTACTCAAACACGGGCGGACAGAGCTCTAAAGCTAGCCGCCGCGGCTCTATTGCGCAGTTTACCGCAGGCGGCAAGGCGGTGCAGAAAAAAGACCTCGGCCAGATCGCGATGACCTACGGCAACATCTTCGTCGCACAGGTAAATTCCAACGCAAACCAAGCCGCGACGCTAAAAGCGATCATGGCGGCGGAGGCCTACCCGGGACCTAGCCTTATCATCGCGTATTCGCCGTGTATCGCGCATGGCATCAAAGGCGGCATGGGCAGCTCCGGCGATCAAGCCGAGCTTGCGAGCAAATGCGGCTATTGGCCGACCTACACCTTCGATCCGCGGCTCGCGGCGGAGGGCAAAAATCCGCTTAAAATTTCATCCAAAGAGCCGGACTGGAGCCTTTATGAGGAATTTTTGCTAAACGAAGTGCGCTACAACGCGCTTAAAAAGATCGATCCGGAGCACGCGAGCAAGCTTTATGAAGCAAATAAAGCCGACGCGATGAGACGTTACCGCCAGCTCAAGCGGCTTGCCAATGCCGATTTCGGCGATGAGGTTGCCTCTACGGACGCCGCGAGCGAGAATGCTTAAGCTTTGTAGTTAGTTTTTAGAATTCCGGGTCGCAGAATTTGTGACCCAGGAATTTCGTTAAATTCCAAAAGGAAAATCCATGAAAAAAATCGGACTAATCGGCGGCATGAGTTACGAATCTACGATTACCTATTATGATGGGATCAATCGCAAAATTAACGAGCGTCTAGGCGGGCTAAGTAGCGGTGAAATTCTGCTAAGTAGTCTAAATTTTGACGAGATCGAGCGGTGCCAAAGAGATAATGAGTGGGGCAGGGCGGGCGAAATTCTAGCTCGTCACGCGCGGGTTTTGCAAAGCGGCGGCGCGGATTATATTTTTCTTTGCACCAATACGATGCATAAGTGCTACGAGGCGATAAAAGCCGCTATCTCCGTGCCTTTCGTGCATATCGCGGACGCTACGCTAAATGAGCTGCGAAAACGTGGCGTGCAAAAAGTAGGGCTGCTCGGTACGATCTACACGATGACGCAGGATTTTTACAAACAGCGCTTAATAGAGGGCGGCGTAGAGGTGCTCGTACCGAACGCGGACGAAATGGAAGCGGTAAACGAAGTAATTTTTGATGAGCTTTGCTTTGGTAAAATCTTACCGCACTCCAAAGAGAAATTTTTACGGATTATAGAAGGACTTAGAGCTCGCGGCGCGCAGGGCGTGATACTGGGCTGCACGGAGATCGGGCTGCTTGTATCGCAAGCAGATACCGCCGCGTGCCTATTTGATACTACGCAGATCCACATCGATGCCGCAGTAAGTCTAGCTTTAAGCAAGTAAATATCAAATATAAGCCGGTAAAATTCCGGCTTATAATTTCAAATTTTTATATACATTATCAGTTAAATTTAATCTTTCTCTGTTATAATAACGACTATCAATCATAGAAGGGGATGAAATGAACGTTTTAGTCATAGGAGCAGATGAGATTACTCCCATTAAGGCGGTTTTAAAAGACCTTGGCGCGAGCAATATCGAGCACTGGGACGCACGAAACGAAAATCGCGTAAATCGCAAGCCGATCCCGCAAGATACCGAGTGCGTCGTGATGCTTACGAGCTTTTTAAATCACAACACGATGAAAAAAATCAAAGGCGAAGTCAAAAAGCGCAAAATCCCGCTCGTATGCGCTAAAAGAAGCGTCAGCTGCGTATTTTGCGAATACTGTAAGGTCTTCAATTTAAATCAAGAATTCGGTTGCAGACCTTGCGAAGATGATTAAAATTCCAAGGAATTTAAGTAGTAGTGCTGGCAAGTCCAGGCAAGCGGTTAAAAAATCGCGCACTACGCCGCAATCAAATGCTTACGACGATGAAGCCGGCGAGCTAAATTCCAAGGATTTTTTAAATTCTAGCAAATTTAACGCTACTTGCCTTGCACGCGCCGAAAGCAAGAAATTTAGCGGCAAATTTAAAAAGTTTTCAAGTGGTAAATCGGACGCGCTTAATTGTAATGCCTCTAAGCCGTGCGTTGCAAAGAGCGCGCAAAAAGACGGCGCAAATAGGAATTTGACAGAAAGGGCTTTTTGCGACACTGGCTTAGCGCAAAAGAATTTTTTCTGCGCTAAGCGTTCGGACGAGAAATCAGCTTTATTACAAGATATTGCTGCATCAAAACGAGATATCGCGACGCGCGAAAAACGCCAAAAAGCGGATCTGCGGCGCGATAATGAGCTTATTGATGATGAAATTTTAAATGCCGAAGTTTTTAATAAGCAATTCTTTAGCGGCGAGATTTTTGGCTTTGATGCGAACGGGCGCGAGATTGTGCCAGAGGCGCTGCGGGATTATAATGCGGCTTCGCGAGCGCGAGCGATGCTAGCTCTATATAATTTTAACGTTAATGCGGATTATAGAATTCCGCCCACAAATTTAAAGGGCGCTTCGCAGTTTCGTACCGCATTTTTAAATTTCATCGCCTCCGAGCTTGGGCGCGGGGCTCGTAAAATTTACCGTTTCAAGCTCGCCGTAAAATTTTGCGCAGCGGATAACGCGATAATCTTTTCTTATTTGCGTGGCATGCCGCTACCCGTATTTGCCGCCAAGCCAGCTTATAAGCTAACTCGCGCGATCGTGAGTCTGCGTAGCGGCGTGCTGCTAAATGCCGGCGAGGCGTTTAGCGATTTTGTATTTTCAAAGATCGCGCTTCGCAATGCAGGCGCACAGCTGCAGCTTGTGGGCAAATCAGGCGAGCTCATCGTAGTTCGCAAGAGCGGTTTTAGCCTAGGCGTGGTTACGAGCTTTAAGAAAATTCTACCTCAAAATCCAGCCATTTATGATAATGATATAAAAAAAACGCTAGAGCTTTGTCGCGGAGCAAACATCGACGCCGTGTATATTGTATATCCAAAAAATGAAAATTTTAACCGCCACGTCGAGATAAAAAGCGAATGCTTTAAGGGAAATTTCATTATGAAATTAGTACCATACAAGCTTACCGACAAAATTTATTAAAAGGATACCAAATGGTTGGAATTATTTTTGGAAGCTCGATGGGCAATACCGAGGACGCCGCGAAGCTAATCTCCGAAAAGCTAGGCGTAGAAAACGAGTTAAAAAACGTCGCGGACATCGCGCCTGCAGATCTAAATAAATACACTGCGCTCATCATCGGCAGCTCCACGTGGAACGACGGAGAGTTGCAGGACGACTGGGCGGGCTTTGATTTTTCAGCCCTTGATGTCGCGGGCAAGACCGTCGCGATTTTTGGTATGGGCGATAGCTCAAGCTACAGCGATGCCTACTGCAACGCAATGCGCGAGCTATACGATAACTTCAAAAAAGCGGGTGCAAATATCGTAGGTGCAGTGCCTACCGACGGATATGAATTTGACGAGAGCAAGGCCGTAGTGGACGGCAAATTCGTTGGCCTTGCGCTAGACAATGACAATCAAAGCGACCTCACCGAGAGCCGCATCGAAGCGTGGGTAGCGCAAATCGCTCCATCTTTTAAATAGTCCTCCTTTAAATTTGCTGCGAAGCGTGCGCTTCGCGGCTCTTTCATCTTTTTTAAAATCCTTAAAGCTTAGACCTTTTTAAAATTTAAGCTCTGCCGACTTCGGTTAAATTTAAACGGCTTTGAAATTTTCAAATTTTATACCTGCGCGAATGAAATTTATCTTTCAAATTTAGGTGCGCGATACTTTGCGCTCATGTAAATACAGAGGCCGACTTGAAGGCGCACTTAGCGCGAGTAGATAAAATTTAAGCCGCCGTTATGACGGAAGGACGAAGCTGGGAGTTTGCGTCGCGGTTTATAAGCCTCATCGGCGAACGCTCGAAAATAAAATTTGCAAATTTTATAAGCAGCGAAGCGAGGGGCGACATCGCTAAAATTTCTCGCCGTACGCCATTGAAATTTCTTTCCGCACGCACGCGGTTAAAATTATTCCCACAGCTCCGCCGTGAAATTTCGCCGGGCGCCTGATGCAGAAATTTTATCTATCCGCGCAGCGAGCGGCTGCCGTTTGCTAGCAAAATTTAGCATGAATCTGGCACCGTGACCGCGAAAAATCGTAGGATCAGCAGCAGCTCACCTCTGCAAAATTTAGCATATTTGTCGCCGCAGCCGCGTGCAGCCGCCGTTCTTTAAATAAACCGCAGCATAACCCGCGAGATCGCCCGCCGCTAGGAGCGAAAACCGCAAAACTATGCGGCGCGACAAGGCATAAATTTAAAATTTAGAGGCTTTGTCCTCTTTGTATTATCCCGCGCGAATAGCGCTACGAGGCGTAAATTTAAAATCTAGGGCGCAAATTTAAAAGCTTGAGATTTACAGCCCTAGCTCTATCGCCAGATCCTTTACCGCTTTGAGATTCACCTTGCCGCTACCGAGCACCGGGATTTGCTCGACCTTTTTCACGACGCTCGGCTGCATTATCGGCGCGAGCGTGGAGTCTTTCAGGCGGCGCGAAATTTCATCCTCGCTCGCCTCACCCACATAAAGCAGAGCGATCTTTTCGCCCTTTTTCTCGTCTTTTAAGTTTACGCACGAATAGATCGCGCTCTCGCCTAAAATTTCGCCCACGGCGCTTTCTACTGCGCCCAGGCTAATCATCTCGCCGCCGATTTTAGCAAAGCGCGAAAGGCGGTCGGTGATAAATAAAAACCCGTCATCGTCGATATAGCCGATGTCGCCGCTTTTGTAGTAGCGCACGTCGTTTATTTGCGCGATTGCTTCGGCGGTTTTTGCCGGCTCATCGTAGTATTCCTTCATAACCTGATGTCCGCCGATTAAGATAAGCCCCTCTTGCCCGTTTGGCAGCGGCTGTAGCGAGGCGGGATCGGTGATCTTTATGACCGTGCCCGCAAGCGGCAAGCCGACGCTCTTTTCGCGGTTGAAGTGAAGCTCTTTGAAAAAATCGGGCTCGAGGACGTTCGGCGTATTTACGCTCACCACCGGCGCGGTCTCGGTCGTGCCGTAGCACTCGTAAATTTCGATGCCGAATTTTATCTTAAATTCCTTTCGGACATTTTCATTTAGCTTATCCGCGCCCGCAATCGCCAGGCGGATACTTGCTAGCATTAGAGGATTGAGCCTTTTATTTTTGGTGTAGAGCCTAAAAAACGTCGACGTGCCGAACATTATCGTAGCACCGTATTTCGCGCTCATCTTGCCGACGCTAAAGGCGTCCGTAGGATCAGGCACGTGGATGCTTAAGATTCCGTCGTTTAGCGGAAAGAGCGTCGTTACGGTAAGTCCGAAGCAGTGAAAGATCGGTAGCGACGCTAAAATCGCATCGTGCTCGGTGGCGTTTATGAGCTCCGAAATTTGACGGACGTTCGCCATTATATTTTTATGCGTCAGAACCACGCCTTTGGGCTTTCCCTCGCTGCCGCTGCTAAATAAAATGGTCGCTACGTCATCTATCGCGTGCGGCTTAAAATACAGCGCGCGAAATAAAATTTTAGGCATTAGCAGCGATTTTAGCACGCAGGCTATGCGCTCGTTTTTAGAGACGCCCTCGCTTAGATCTTCAAGATACACGAGCCGATCGCCGATCGAGCTTTCCAGCTCAAAGCCCTTTGATTTGAGCTTTTCAACAAATTTGCGCGAGCTGATGATCGTGCGGATGTTTGCTTTATCCGCGCAGTAGATTAAGTTCTCTTCGCTTAGCGTGTAGTTTAAATTTACGCTCGTTTTGCCCATCGCAAAAAGCGTTAAATTTACGGCGCTTGCGATGACCGAGCTAGGCAAAATGATACCGACGTTTTCCTCGCTGCCTATACGGCTCTTTAGTCTTTTGCGAAGTATCAAAACGGCGCTCATCATCGCTAAATTTGTGAGACTTGCTCCCGTGCTATCGACCGCCACGCGCTTAAAAGGTGATCGTTTGGCCTGATTTAGCCAGTTGTAAGCAAGCGGCTTTAGACTTGCGAGATATTTGCCCCAGCTGAAAAACGACAGCTCCGTTACCGCGCGCTTTACCTCGTGCGCTTTGGAATTTGCCTCAATCGGCGCGCCGAAGCTTACGCGAAGCGCGTTTCTGCCGCTTTGCGAGATCGTTCTTTTATAATGCTCGCTGGCGCGCGAAAACGTCGATCCCCAAAGCCCTCTGATATAAAAAGGCACGATGACGGAGTTCGTATCGTGCGCGGCGAGCTCAAATCCGCCCTGAAACTCGTCTATGCGGCCGTTGTAGCTGATGTGACCTTCGGGAAAGAGCCCGACCACTTCGCCTGCATTCAGCGCCTCGCGGATGCTTTCGATCGCGCTTTTGCTCACGCCCGCTCCGATCGGAATGACGCGGAAAATTTTAAAAAACCACTTCAAATACCACAGATCGTAGTAGCTGCGATGCATCACGAAGCGCACTCCGCGCGGGCACGCAAGCTGCACCACCGCCCAATCGATCCAGCTGATGTGGTTGCCTAAAAGCAGTACGCCGCCTTTTTGCGGGATGTTTTCGATGCCGTCTACGTGGACCTGGTAGCCAAATTTCATAAACGGAATGATTAAAATTCTAACGAAAAGCTGTGGCAGATATTTCGCGCCGAAGATCCCGCATATGAGCACGCACAGTGCCGCCATGACGAAAATTTCGCCGCTGGCGACCGCAAAATGCACCAAGATGATGGCGATGAGCAAAAACAGCACCATAAAGATATTTTGGATGAAATTTGAGCCCGCGAGCACCCGCCCCATGCGCTCATCGGCGGTGAAAAACTGAATGACGGCGTTGAGCGGCACGATGAAAATTCCGCCGCTAAATCCGAAGAAAAACGACGCCGTGCCGAGCCAAAATACCGAGTGCGCGTTGGCTAGCACCATTAGCGCGAGCGCGAGACCAAATGCGCCGAACGGCACGATACCGAGCTCGATATGTTTTTTGCAGTAGCTGCCCGCAAAGATCGAGCCTAGCGCGATTCCGATCGCGCTAAGAGCTAAGATCACCTGGATCACCATTACGTTGTCGCTGCCGCTAAGGCTCTTGTAGTGAGCCGGGAAGGTCGCTATCACGAGCTGCGAGACCGCCCAAAACATCGAAAGTCCGAGCGTGCAGAGCAGGACGTTTTTGTCTTTGATTACAAATTTTAAATTTTGCTTCAAGTAGCGCAGGCGGAGATATTCTTTCGTGTCAAATTCCGCCTGCGGCTGCGCGGCGTCGAAGAATGGAATTTTATACGAGTAGTATGTTTCAAGCGCGGAGCCTGCGACTAAAAGTACGCCGATGAACCAAACCGAACTCATTAGCTCGCCCGCGTCGCTGCTGTGGGCTGCAAATAGTTCGAAAATTACCGAAAATGCAAGCGATGAAAGTAGAATTGCTATGATCGTCAAGGCCTGCACGAGGCCGTTTGCCGCGCCTAAATTTTTCGCGCCGACGATCTTTTTAATCAGGCCGTATTTGGCGGGCGAGTAGATCGCGCTTTGCGCCGCAAGCAGGATCGTCATAAAAAATGCGAAATAAAACCACCCGCACGCATAACCTAGCGTAATTAGCGCGGTAAGTGCGACGCCGAGTTTTGCGCAGATCCGCGTGATGCGAGTGCGCGAGAATTTATCGTTGAGATAGCCGCTGGCGCTAAAAAGAAATACGTAAGGCAGCAAAATCAGCAAATTTACAAGCGAGGTAAGGGCGATGAGAGCGCCCGAATCGGCGCTTTTGACAAGGACGTTTTGAATTGTGATCTTATGGCCCAGATCGACGCTTGCGTTGATAAACATAATCGCCAAAAACGGCAAAAATCCGTTGATTTTTAATAGAGATTTCACGGGCGCTCCTTTAAAAACGGGATTTTATCTCACGGAAGTTAACGGACGCAAATTTAAGGCGGCTTCGCTACAATTACGCAAAAATTAAAGGAAAAATATGAAAGTGCAAATCACAAATCGCGACGTCGATAACCTCAATAAATTTATGCTGCTTTACAGCAAAAAGGCGCGCAAGCAGCGCCTAGTCAGCACCTACGCCATACCGTTTGAGTTTTTGCTCATGGGCATCATCATCGACGGGCTTTTAAAAACGGCGCCGATTGCGAGCGTGGCGTCGGTTATTTTGGGTGTGGCGTGGCTTATTTTTTATCCGAAATTTTACCGCCGCATGCTAAGAAAACATCTCTCTGCCGCTAAGCTCGCGCAAGACTCGAGCACGGAGATGAGCTTCGTCGCGGACGGCGAGACAATCTCGTTTTCGAAGGGCGAGCCGCGTGCAAGCGAGAAATTTACCGTGCGCTCGTTAAATAGAATCGCTGCGAGCGGGGAGAATTTTTTCTTGGCGTTTGATCGCGGCTTTCATATCGTCCTTCCCAAAAATGCCGAGACGGACGCTGCGGTGCAGCAGCTCGAGGGTCTGCGCGGACTACAGATCGAATCCGTGGATATGGACGTTGAAATTTAGAGCTTTGCTTTTAAATTTAAGGCTCGTAAAATTCTCGATATAAATTTAAAATTCTAGAATTTCGATATGTAAAATTCTGTCTCTAGAATTTAGGTGGTGGCGGCTTTTTCTCTTAAGGGGGAAGGGGCGCTACTTGCGAGGCGCTCCCCTTTCCCCTTAAAATCCCCTAACCCCTGGCACGCTCAAAGGGCGAGCTACACTCGCTCTAATTTTAAACTGCGGTTGGCGGCAAAATTTTGGCTAAAATTCTGCGTTCAGCTCGTCGTTACGCCTCGCGCATCTCCTCTGCTATGCGCTTTTTGTAGGCGCGCTTGAAATAAAACGCCCAAATTAGCGGAAATATTATCTCCAGCCCTTTCCAAAATGCAAACCCGCCATACTCTACAGGAATGGTAAAAAAACCTATCCAAACTGCATAGTAAGCAGCCACATAGCTTATCACGAAGATAACGCCCCAAATTAGTACTTCGGAGCCGATCGTAACAATCCAGATCGCAATCAAATATATGAAAGCGCTTGCTAGCGCAGTCTGGAAAAACCAATTTAGAACGCCTAATTTTTGGTGATTTATATCCGCGCTAAGATATCCCGCCACGCACGCGATGATGCACAGAGCGCATAAGATAGTGCGCAGCACGGCTAAATAGTGCAGTCCGCGGGGTTGTATCGCGCCTTCGTAGCCGCTGTTTTCACAGCTACTACTTTGGCTATTTTTGTCGCCGCGCCCCGCGACATAGACAAGATGCGCGCCCAGCGCTATGAAACACGCGCATGCTGCAAAGTCCCAAAATATGAAGTTACCGAAGATTATCCCATCCGAGCCATCATCGCCCGTAGGTCCTATTAAATAAGGCCACGAAATTTTTACTACACAAAACATTGCCGCGAGTAAAATCGGATGCAGCGCGAGCCTGCCGTTTCGCAAATCAGAGAATAAATTTTTAAAATATCTCATGCTTTCCCCTTAAAATTCCGCGGAATTTTACTCGCTTTCCATTATTTTAAGGCGCGGTTCAGAGCTAAAATTTTAAAGCCACTTTGCTCGCTCGCCGCTCGGATCGGTTTCGTTGCCAATCGCTTCGTAGCGTGAGTAGTAAAACTCCACAAACTCCCGCACCTGCGCCTCGCGCGGTAGATACACGCCGCCGCTAAGCTCTGCAAAGCGCGATAAAAATTCCGCCGCGTCCTTTTTGTCGCAATAAAGCCGCGCCAGATCCTCGTAGTTTTGCAGGCACGCAGACTTAAAGCTCTCGTAGCCCGCGCGATCAAATTTAACCGCCAGCCGCCCGCGCTCAAATTTCAAAACGCCCGATGCAAAAAGCAAGCTCAGATGTATCAGAGCCTCGCAGTAGTAGGGCTTGAGCTCCTCCACCCGCTGCCACGCGATGAGTCCCACGGCGCGGCGGATCAGCTCATCTAGCACCGGCAGGCAAAACTCCTCCTCCTCGTGGAAAAAGAAGCTCACGAGCCCGCCCGTAGTCGCCTTGTACTCCTCGATGAGCTTAAAAAGCCCCGAGCGGTTCATGCGCGCCTCGGTGTCCGCGTCGATGAAAAATATATGCCCGAACTCGTGCCCGATCGTCGATATTTCGTAGACGCGGCGCCAAATTTGCGGCTTTTTAAATAAAATTTCGCGCCCGAAATTTAGATAATCGAGGTCGAAAATTTCGCTGCTTAGCCGCATAAAAGGTCTAGCTTTGGCGCTTTCATAGACGAAATTTACGAAAGCGAAAATTTTCTTGCCGCAGTTGGTGCTTACAAATTCGTCGTTTGGTACGACCTGAGCCGAAAAGAGGCCGTTAAGATCGGCTCCGTAGTAGATCAGCGGCGCGCAGACGTAAAGTTGGGTTTTGGCGATGTTTGAGAGCACGAGCGAGTGCATGACGGCATTGTTTGCGCCGATTTTTTCATACGCGCGCTCAAAGCTCTCGCTTACGCGCGCTTTAAATTCCTCCGCGCTAAACTCATACGCGCCTGCAAGCCTGACGTCCCATTCCAGCGCGACTGCGTGCGTGTAGGCATCCTCGTAGTACTCAAGCGGATGACCGATCTGAAGGGGCGTTTTTATATCCATCCACGCGATCTCCGCATCCCGCCACGCGCCGATCACCGCGCTAGCGTCTTTCTCGCAAAAGGCCTGTTTGAGTTTGCCCAGATACGCGATGTAGGCTAGCTCGCTCTCATCTTCTGCAAGCGTCACAAGGCGCTCCAAAAGATCGCTAAATTCGCTCTGCAGCTTTGCCGTCTCATCCGCAAATGCCACGGCGTAGGGCATCATTTGGGATTTGCCCTCGCGCTGCACTATCGCGCCGTAGCAGCGCTCGCAGATCTCGCCGTGAGGCGTGCGCATAAACAGCCCCTCTTGC
>CAURFS010000014.1:0-15814 GCA_963523845.1 uncultured Campylobacter sp.
CGGGACAACACGCAGTATGGATACTCATCGTCATCGCGCTGTCGTTTTTCTGCATGGTGGTGGCGAAAAAATATATCAAAAACGACGAGAATTTCTACATCGTAAATAAAGCTATCAACGTTTTAAATTTCACGCTGATCGCGCTGATACTGCTCTTTTCTTACATCGAGAATATGACGCATTTCGTGACGGTTTTAGGCTTTGCCTCGGCAGGTCTTGCGATTGCGATGAAAGATATGTTTATGAGTTCCTTAGGCTGGCTTACGATCGTGCTTGGTGGCAGCTTTCGCGTGGGTGATCGCATCAGAGTACATAAAAACGGTGAGACCTACGTAGGCGATATCATCGATATTTCGGTGCTTAGGATGACGATTTTCGAGGACGTTACTATGACTACGTGGAGAGAAAATAAACGCGCGGGCAGGGTAATTTTCATACCGAATAATTATATTTTTACAGATCTTATCTCAAACTACACCCACAGCGGACTTAAGACCGTATGGGACGGCATCAGCATACTTCTAACCTTTGATAGCAATCATAAAAAGGCGATGTATCTTATAAAAAACATCGTGCGGAAGTATTCCAAGGGCTATACCGACATCGCCAAAAAGCAGATGGGCAAGCTTCGCTCGCAATACAGCATCAAAAATCCAAACGTCGAGCCTAGAATTTTCAGCTTTTTTGAGCCATACGGCATTGAAATTTCGGTTTGGTATATGACGAACTCTTACGCGACGCTCGGGCTTCGTAGCAACATCTCGGCTGAAATTTTAGACGCTTTAAGAAGCGAGCCCGACATCAAGATCGCCTATCCTGCTTACACGCTTTTTAACGGCAAAAATTATGCGGCTACGGGCGGAAATTTTGCGGCGCAAGATCTCGGCTCCGAGCAGCAAGGCTCACAAAATTTAAACGCAGCAGCGCAGGGCGCTGGCTTTGCCACAGGAAGCGGATCCGGGAGCGAAATTTGAAAATTTATTTTAAAACGTTTGGATGCCGCACAAATATCTACGACACGCAGCTTATCAAAAGCAACCTCAAATCGGGTGAGATCACGCACGACGAGCAGGGCGCGGACGTCGTCGTGATAAACTCCTGCACCGTTACGAACGGCGCCGACGCAGACGTGCGAAACTACGTAAATAAGATGAACCGCCTCGGCAAAAAAATATTGCTAACCGGCTGCGGCGCGGTATCGCGCGGCGAGGAGCTGTATAAAAACGGCGCGGTCTTCGGCGTGTTCGGAATGTCGCAAAAGGAAAAGATCGATGAGTTTTTAGGCTCAGAGTCGAAATTTTACGATATCGGAAGTCTTGACGGCGTCGAAAAGAATCTGGTAAGCGACTACGAGGATCACACCAAGGCCTTTATTAAAATTCAAGAGGGGTGCGATTTTAACTGCAGCTATTGCATAATCCCCTCGGTGCGCGGCCGCTCGCGAAGTAGCTCTGAAGACGCGATCTTAAAAGAGGCGGAAAGCCTCGCCGCAAACGGCTTTAGCGAGATCGTGCTAACCGGCACCAATATCGGAAGCTACGGCAAAGCCGCAGGCACGAGCCTCGGCGCGCTGCTTCAAAAGTTGGGCGCGATCCGCGGAATTTGCCGCATTCGCCTAGGCAGCATCGAGCCCTCGCAGATCGATGAGAGCTTTCGCGAAATTTTATCCGAGCCGTGGCTGGAGCGGCATCTGCACATCGCGCTTCAGCACACTTCGCAAAAGATGCTTAGCATAATGCGCCGCCGAAATTCCGCGCTAAGGGATTTGGAGCTTTTTTGCGAGCTTACGGAGCGCGGATTTGCGCTGGGGACGGACTTTATCGTCGCGCACCCGGGCGAGAGCGAAGAGATTTGGCTCGAAGCGTTAGAAAATTTCAAAAAATTTCCGCTCACGCATCTGCATGCCTTTATCTTTTCGCCGCGGCAAGGGACCGCCTCGGCGTCGCTAAAAGGTCGCATAGACGGCAAAACGGCGAAGGCGCGGCTAAAGATGCTGCAGAACATAACGGCGCTGAATAATTATAAATTTCGCCTTTCGCACAAGGTGCCGCTAAATGTGCTGATCGAGCGGAAAAACGGAGAGTTTTATGAAGGATATGATCAATTTTATGATAAAATTTGGATCGAAAGCGGTGAGGATTTGTCGAAAAAATGGATGGAGATAAGAGATTATGAGGTTAAATTTGATGGAAATTTTGCATAAAATCAAAAAAAGCAAGCTAAATATAATTCTGATTTTTTTGGTGCTGCTTATCGTTTTGCTCTCGATCGTTTATTTTAAAGACGATTCGCGATACATCACCGAGCGCGAATTTAGCGAGCTAGTCCGCGCAGATCAGATCAAGCGCGCGCATATCGAGGACGGAAATTTAAATTTTACCTACGACGGCAAACGCTATAAAATTTTAGTCGATCTCGTAGATCTTAAGGAGCTATCAAATCACGCTCTAATCAGCAAAGAAAAGGATGATGGCACGAGCGGTATTAGCGCGACGCTCGTGATTTTTACGTTCGCATTTTTTCTCTTCGTATATTATTTTGAAACCGTTTTGGCGCGGCGCCGCAGGATGGACGGCGTAGGCGCCGCGCGTCAGAGCGCTAGCTCGGGCGGCGATCTCGGCGATCTTTCGCCAAGCGTTAGCGACGTGAGATTTAGCGACGTCGCGGGCATCAGCGAGGTTAAGGACGAGCTCATAGAGATCGTGGATTTTTTAAAAAATCCCGCAAAATACCGAAATTTCGGCATCAAACTGCCGAAAGGAATTTTAATGATCGGCGAGCCCGGCGTCGGTAAAACGCTAATTGCAAAAGCCGTGGCGGGCGAGGCGGACGTGCCGTTTTTTTACCAAAGCGGCGCAAGCTTCGCCGAGGTCTTTGTGGGCGTCGGCGCTAGGCGGGTTCGCGAGCTGTTTGCGAAAGCCAAATCCTGTGCGCCCGCGATTATTTTTATCGACGAGATCGACGCAGTCGGCGGCAAGCGCGGCATCGGGCGCAACGATGAGCGAGAAGCGACGCTAAATCAGCTGCTGACCGAGATGGACGGATTTGAAGAAAATAGCGGCGTGATGGTAATCGGCGCGACCAACAAAATAAATATGATCGACGACGCGCTGCTGCGCTCGGGACGCTTTGATAGGCGCGTTTTTATCGGGCTTCCGAACTACAAAGACCGCATCGAAATTTTAAAAATTTACCTCGAGGACAAAAGATGCAGTGCGAATATCAACAAAGTAAGCCGCCTCTGCGTGGGCTTTAGCGGCGCAGGGGTAGCGACGCTGGTAAATGAAGCCGCGATCAACGCTCTTAAGCGCGGCAGCGATACGATCGAGCTTAGCGATTTTGAGAACGTGCGAATGAGGGTCTTTTACGGTGTGCAAAAAAGTAGAATTCTCACCGAATACGAAAAGGAGATCCAAGCGTTTTATCAGGGCGCAAAGGCGCTTAGCGCGTATTGGTATTCGTTTGATTTCGAAAAAATCGAGCTTTTAAACGATAAATTTTTAAACGAGGATTTCGAGATCGAATCCAAAACGCAAATTTTAAATCAAATCAAAGTGCTTTTAAGCGGCATGGCAGCGCTACAGATCCATAAAAACGACGCCTTTTCAAATTCCGCTAGCGACGTAAAGCAGGCTATCGCGCTGGCGCAAAAGATGGTTTTCGAGCTCGCGATGGGCGATAGTTTCACCCCTAGCGCGCAGAGCGTGAATAAAATTTTGCAAGATTGCTACGACGAGGTAAGCGAGATAATCCGCACGATGCAGGATAAGCTAAATCAAATTTCGAAGCAAATTTTCGTCTATGAGTTCATAACTTTCGAGGATGTTCAAAAGATTTGCGAATCTGATGGTGTGGAGCAAGAAGGAGTCTCCGCGCAAGAGCAGGATTTGCAAAAGCCCAAAGAAGAAAGCGAAAGTTCTGAAGAAAAGCCGCAAGACGGCACGCTAAATTTCGATTAAATTTTAAAATTTAAAATTCTAATAAAGGAGAGGACAATGGTAAAAATAGGTGTTTTAACGATAAGTGATCGCGCTAGCGGTGGCGTTTACGAAGATTTGGGAGGCAAAGAAATAATTGCCGTTATGGATGATTGGCTAACTTGCGAGAAAGAGTATTTTTATGAAATAGTTCCAGATGAGCTAGAGCTGATCAAAGATAAGCTGATTTATCTTTGCGACGAAGCGGGTTGTGATTTGGTGCTAACTACGGGCGGTACGGGCCCTGCTCCGCGCGATGTAACGCCTGAAGCGACCGAAGCGGTAAGTGAGAAATTAATGCCAGGCTTTGGCGAATTAATGCGCGCAGATAGCCAAAAGATCGTGCCTACGGCAATTTTATCGCGTCAGATAGCAGCGATCCGCAAAAAATCTCTGATTATAAATTTACCGGGTAATCCAAAAGCGATTAAAGAGTGCCTTCTACCAGTGTTTCCTGCCGTGCCGTATTGCATTGATCTAATGGGAGGGAATTACATAACAGCGGATGAAAATAAGATAAAAATATTTCGTCCTAAACGCAAATAATTCGCAAAATTTAGCAGGAATTAAATGATTTATGATATTATTTAGGTGCAAATTTAAGGAAAAATATGAAAATAAATCACAACGATATTTTGGAATTTCATAAGTATTTTAGCAAAATCAGCCACAGCAAAGGTCGTATCCGTATCCGCGTAAGTCCCAAAATTAGGGAGTTGCGAGATAGCGTGAGCGAGGAGAGTCTGAAGGCTAAAATAGCTGCAATTCGTGGGATAAAAGAGTATAAATTTAACTCCCTAATTGGCTCGCTGACGATTCATTACGACGAAAATATTTTTCCAATGCACCTTTGGGAGCAGTTTTTAAGCGGCATCAGTTCGCCTGAGCTAATAGCGCTCGTAAATTCCAATATAGAGGCGATTTCTTGAACGAAGAAGCATTACGTAGTACTAAAAAATCGCGCAAGATTTCTAATAAATCTCGGAATTTAAATGAGGCACAAATTGCAGCTATCGCTCTTTTGCTCGAAAAAGAGGCACAAATTTTGCAGTTTTATTCGCTGGGCGCAGTTAAATTTCAAGATAAAAAGTTAGGAGAGATTCTATCTTTACGAGCTGGATTACTTGAGCGGGTGTTAGACTTTGCAAATTCTTGCGGGCTTGGCGCCACGCCTCCTGACAATAGCAGTGAGGCACTGGCTGCAAAAGGTATGAATGAGTTTTTGGCTTCGGCGCTTTTGATAGAAAAAAGCTCTATGATGTTTTATGACGATCTAATTAATTCGTGCAAGAACGCGCAATTTAAAGAGCTGCTGTATAAGGCGCAGGCGGTTTCGTATAATGAAATTTTGCCGATTTTAAAGGAATTAAATTATAAATACGAAGCTGATTTAAATTCTTTGAATTTCGCTGATTTATTAAATGAAATTTTAAAAAATCCGCAGGGATTAGAGCGGATATTTCAAAAATACGATTTGCAAAATATCTTAAATAGCGCATTTTCTAATTTAATTAAAGGAATTTTGCAGAAAAATTAAATTAGGATTGCAAAAATCTAAAAAAGTCGCTATAATATCAAAATCTATGTAAAGTTGATAAAATGACTTTATAATCTTAACACAAGGAGAATGAAATGCCGATCCCATTTCTAGCAGGTTTTGCGCTTGGTTGCGCGGCGGTTTACGCTTATAACAATCGAGATAAAATCAAAGAAGGTGCGAATAAAATCGTGAGCAGTAAAAGCGTCGAGGAGTTAAAAAATAGCGTCAAAGGCGGAGCGGAAAAATTAAGCAAAAAATCAAAAGAAATTTTTGCGGAAGCCAAAGAAGGTCTAGACGGTGTCGCTGAGGCGGTAAAAAGTAAAAGGAAGACTGGCGGCAAAAAAGCTGCAACAAGTAGCGCTAGCGCTGAAACTAGCACTACAAAAAAAACTAGAAAAAAACCGGGACCAAAACCTGGATTTAAAAGAACTAAAAAATCCACTGCGAGCGCTAAGACTGGCGCAACACCGGTAGGTGAGACATCCGCAGCATCTACTACTCCGCTTAATATCCCGCAGATCGTAAAAATGGACGATAATTCTTCGGCTAAATTTACGTCCGCAGACGATAAATCAGAAAAATAGAGGCCTAAATGAATAGATCACTTACGACACAGCGTTCGCCGCTGGATCACGTTTTAAGCGGCGCTATAGCAGGGGCGATCGGCGGTTGCGCCGTAGAGCTCGTTAAAGCAAAAGAAGGCAAAAGCAAGTCTAAAGCGATTCGAGATGCGCTGGATATTGCGCTAAGCGGCGGTATCATCGGCGGTGGCGCGATTTACAGCGCAAATAAGCTCGTACAAGGCGAGTATCTACGCGCAGCGGCAGGCGTCGCAGTATGCGTAGGCGCGCTCATTGCGGGTAGAAATTTTATTCTTAAGGTAGGCAATGAGTAATCCGTATATCACAAAAAAAGATTTGAAAGAAATTCTAGACGATTACGATTTTGGTGACAACAAATATGCTAGCGGCTCTGCAGGTAGCTTTGCCGGTGACGAAAAGCTCGGCGGTTGGGCTAAATGGATAAACGAGCGGGTAAATTCTACGCCTTTTAATAGTTCTGCTTCCAGCAATAATTCGGATAGCAAAGATTCTACTGCTCAAAGCTCAAGCGACGTAAATTCTACTCAAAGCTCACAAAATTCCACTTTCGGTGGAATTTTTAATTCCTTGGGTGGTAGGCAAAACGCGAACGGCTTATTTGGTAGCAACTCATTTATCACAGGTATCGTTCTAGGGGCCGCAGCAACCTATTTTCTAACCGACGAAAACGCGCAAAAAAAGCTTTTTAAGCTCATCGCAAAGGGTACCGAGATGTTTCAGATGGGCGTTGAAGAGATGAAGGAGCGATTCGAAGACGCCAAGGCAGAGATGCAAGAGTAGTCGATGCAAAATTTTAAAATTTTACATGAGACTAAATCTAGGCTGCGCATAAAGGTCGCGGGCTTTAAAGGGCTCGATACAAGCGCACTGCAAAGAGTCGCTGCGAGGCTTGAAGGCGTAACGGAAGCTAGATTTAACGCTAAAATTGGCTCTTTGATCCTTAGGCTTGACGCAGGCGTAAATAAGGCAGGAATTCTAAAGCAACTTGAAGTTTTAAATTTAAGCGAGCTAAAATCAATTATCCCCGCTAACCATAAAAATTTGCCAAGCAAAAACGAATTTATTTTAGCGCTTCTCGCATTGGGAGGGAATTTAATCTTTCGCACTTCGCCTTTAGCGCGTGCATTTAGCATCGTAGCGTGCATGCCTATCTTAAAAGAGGGCATTAAAGAAAGCTTCCGTCACGGGCTTACTTCAAAGGGCTTGGAGGCTGCCGCTGTGGGGATTTCGCTCGCTCGCGGCGATGTATTTGCCGCAAACAGCACCAATACGATGCTCGCTCTTGGCGAATACATGGAAGAAAGCACCGTTTATAAAAGCGACGATCTGATCCGCGAGCTCGCCCGCCCGGACATCGCCGAGGCGTGGGTCGAGATAGATCAAAACGGCAAAAAGACCGAGATCAAAATCGCAACTTCTAAGCTAAAGGTAGGCGATATCGTGGTCGTGGGCGCAGGCGACGTTATAGCCGTGGACGGGCACGTCGTAAGCGGCGAAGCGATGATAAATCAAGCCAATATGACAGGCGAATCGGTCGCGGTGAAAAAATCTCGCGGCGATAGCGTGTTAAGCGGCACTATCGTGGAGGAGGGCAGGATCCGTATCTGGGCGGAAAACGTCGGTGAAAACACCTCCACGCAGCGCATAAAGCACTACATCACGGCATCTCTTAACGAGCGCTCCAGCATCGGCATGCATACGACCCACCTAGCCGACAAGCTCGTACCGGTGACCTTCGGGCTTGCGGGCGTGTCCTATCTAATAAATCGAAATTTTATGACCGTAGCTTCGGTGCTGCAGGCGGACTACTCGTGCGCGCTTAAGCTGCCTACGCCGGTTGCTTTTAAGTCAAGCATTTCAAAGGCGGGCAAAAACGGGATTTTGATTAAAGGCGCCAAGGCTCTTGAGTCGCTTGCGAGCGCCGACACCTTCGTATTTGATAAGACGGGCACGCTTACGTACGGCAACCTGGAGGTCGCCGAGATCATATCGTTTAACGAGCATTTCAGCAAAAACGATATTTTAAATTTAACCGCGAGCGCCGAGGAGCATTACTTTCACCCCGTAGCCGAGGCGATCGTGGATGCGGCTAAAAAGCACGGCTTTATTCATAAACACCACGACGAGGTGGAATTCGTCGTCGCTCACGGCGTTAAAACAAGCATTGAGGGCAAAAAGCTCATCATTGGCTCGCGCCACTTCCTCGAAGACGACGAGATGATCTCGTTTGCAGCGCACGAAGATACCATCGATCTTGCGATGCAAAAGGGGCTCGCGCTGCTTTACATCGCATTTGACGGCAGACTTTTGGGCGTCATCGGGCTTAGAGATGAGGTGCGCGCAAACGCCCGCACCGTCATCGCTAGGCTCCGCGAGCTTGGCGTAGGGCAGATCGTCATGCTAAGCGGCGACGTGAAATCAAAAGCCCGCGCTGTAGCCAAAAAGCTCGGCGTAGATCGCTATTACGGCGAGCTACTTCCGACGCAAAAGACCGAAATTTTAGAACAGTTAAAAGCCGAGGGGCGAAAGGTGGTCTTCGTAGGCGACGGCATAAACGACGCGCCGAGCCTGATGAAGGCGGACATCGGCATCAGCATGCTAAACGGCGCCGAGATCGCCAAGGCTTCCGCGCAGATCGGGCTTTTGAAAAACGACATCGAAGGCGTCGCGCAGGTAAAGGCGCTGGCTAACGACACGCTGCGGCTCGTAAATCGAAATTTCAACGCTACCGTGGGGATAAATTCGATCATTTTATTTTTGGCGACCTTTGGCGCGCTAAGTCCCGTAGCTACGGCGCTGCTGCATAACGGCACGACGATAGGCCTTCTACTAAATTCTATCAAAGGGGTAAAATTTGAGCATTGAAGATAAAATTTTGGATCTAAATTTTCAGCGTAAAGCGGCTAAAACGGCGCTCGGAGTTAGTATGGGCATCACGGCTCTAACCGCGCTGAATATGAACTCGCGCATGTCGCAGCTGCATAAAATTTCCGGCCTAGTGATGCTAGGATGCGCGATCTGGCACGCTAGCCTTTACGGCTCGCCGTACAGCGAGTTTTTGCAAAATAGAAAAGCAAAGAGTCAGGGCAGAAAGAGATCCGTAGCAAATTTAGCCTTGGAAAATCTGCCGGACGGCAAAAGTACGTCAGTAAAAAGCGCTCCCGCAAAAAGAAAGCCTCGCGCACGCAAAAGCGTTTAGCGGTATAGCGCGTCGCGGCTTTTAGGCGCAAAGATAAAACTCTAAAGCCGCTAAATTTCTTTAGACGCAGCCGCAGAATAAGACGCTGCAAGCGATGAAATTTGCACCGTTTGCGGCTAAATTTGCTATCAATAATCTCACTTGTAAATTTAATCGAATTTGTATTTTCAAATTTTGCGGTCATAGTTTCGCTTGTAAATTTTACGTTTTGCAGTTGCGGCGGCTCCGCTACTTAAATTTTAATCCGCAAACGCTTCATAATATCCTTTAAATTTAAACCGCCTTTACCTGCCGCAAATTTAAATTTCGCTACAATCGCTTTTTAAAATTTTGCGCCGAGTGCGCGCAAAAAGCTAAATTTAAAGGATCAAGATGGATTTTCAAATAGACGCCGAGGACGGCGCGGCGCGCGCCTGCACGATCCGCACGGCGCATAGCACGATCCGCACCCCCGTTTTTATGCCGGTCGGCACCGTGGGCGCGGTCAAGGCGCTCGATGCGACGGACGTAGAGCAGCTCCTGGGCGCGCAGATCATCCTTGCCAACACCTATCACATGTATCTGCGCCCGGGCTCGCGGGTGGTGGCGGGCTTCGGCGGGCTGCACGGATTTACGAAATTTCCTCGCAGCTTTTTGACCGACAGCGGCGGCTTTCAGGCGTTTAGCCTGCGCGCAAACACCAAAAACGACGAGGGCGGCATAAAATTTAAAAGCCATATCGACGGCAGCATGCATTATTTCACGCCGCGCTCGGTGCTAGATACGCAGTATGAGCTAAATTCCGATATTATGATGATTTTGGACGATTTGGTGGAGTTACCGCGCGAGCCGGGCGCGCTTAGCACAGACGATAGATCGCGGCTTAAAAAGCGGATCGATCTAAGCGTCGCGCGCACGATAAAATGGGCTCGCGAGGCGATAGATTATCACGAGACCATGAAATCTCGCGGCCTGCACGCACATCAAAACATCTTCGGTATCATCCAGGGCGGCACCGACCCGCAGGCGCGCAAATTTTGCGCCGAAGCGCTGTGCGAGATGAGTTTCGACGGGCTTGCGATCGGAGGGCTTAGCGTCGGCGAGAAAAACGAGCTGATGTATGAAACCGTAGAGGCTATGATGCCATACGTCGATGCGGCGCGCCCGCGATATTTGATGGGGGTCGGCACGCCCGAGGATCTCGTCGAAAACGTCGCTCGCGGCGTGGATATGTTCGACTGTGTGATGCCTACGCGCAATGCCCGCAACGGCACACTATTTATGAGCTTTGGCAAGATCAGCATCAAAAACGCGGGCTTTATCAGCGATCACGATCCGATCGATCCGCACTGCGACTGCTACACGTGCAAGCGCTTCAGCCGCGGCTACCTAAATCATCTATTTCGCGCGCGCGAGCTTAGCTTTTACCGCCTCGCGAGTATTCACAATCTGCATTATTACCTGCGCCTTGCCGCAGATATGAGAGAGGCGATCATGCACGGGCGGTTTGCCGAGTTTAGGCGTGAATTTTACGCCGCACGAAGCGGGGTGCGAGATTAAATTTCGGCGGGCGAGGGCGCGGAATTTAGCGCGGTAGTTAAATTTAGCCGCGGCGGCAACGGGCGGAATTTTAATATGGCGCGCGGACAGTTAAATTTAAACGCGACAAAATTTGGGCAGTGAAATTTTAAGAGCTGTGTAGCGTGGAGCTTGTAGCTTAAAATTTGATTTAAATCCGCGCTTAGATTTTTGTATCGATTAAAATTTTATTTTGGCAAAATTTTATTATGATAGAGCTATGTCTTGGAATTTCGCCGTAGAATATGAGATAAAATTTAGTTTTGAAGCTTTGCGCTAAGTTGCGTGGATAAAATTCTGAGTTGATATGCGCTGAGCGCGCGAGATTTAAAGATGGATTTTAATGGTAGGATTTTACAGACGCGATGTAAAATTGCTATGGCTTTTGTCAAATAAAAGGGGAACATTGCATCGAAATTTCGCAGGCATTGGTGTATTTTTGTAAGCGTGCGTTAACGCGTATAAAAGACATATATTGCTTTAGGGCATGCGATCTGCGCCTACAATTGCGGAATTTTATTGCGATAAAATTTCAATGCGGTAGAATTTTACTTTGATAAAGTTCAAATCTCCGCTAAATTCTGTCTTCGTGCTAAATTTTGTGATGAAATTTTTAGTGGAATTCTATCGTAGTAAAATTTCATCGCAGCCAAATCTGCGGCAAAATTTTGTAAAATTATTTTTTAATCCGCCTTAGCATACAAAATCCAAGGAAATAAAGCGGCGACATAACAATAAAAATTATGATGTATCTCCACGCCGTGCTCGCAAAAAATAGCCCTGTAAGCTCCATAAATTTCATCGACGCGCCAGTATAGCGGTCGCCGATGCCGATGAAAATAATAGCCGCGAGCTCCACAAGCAGTGCGGGCGCAAATAGGATTGAGCCTGCGGTTTTGAAAAACATAAACGCAAATGCCTTGAACTTATAATAAAACGAAATTAGCCCAAGTCCGATCACGCCGCAGATGAAAAACTGCTCGAACTCATCTAGCCCCAGGCTCTTATCCTGCAGGATCGTAGAGATGACGCACAGGATGATAAAGACGTTGTAATTCGCCATTTGACGCATCGGGTATTGATCGTGCGTCGCTATGGAGAGTAGGTTTATCGCGCGGTTAAGCGGCAGCAGATAAAATAGCGCAAAACTAAGGAAAATCAGCAGATCCATTACCATATAAACCGTATCTTGATTGACGTAAGCTTCGATCTGCGAAAAAGATAGAAATATGCTTGCGATTTGTGAGCGGAATATCAAAATAATGACTATCGGCACTATGGGCAGGATTATGGATTTAAGCCCTTCCTTGCGGATAGATGAAGTATAAATTTTACTCTCGACGCTTTGTGTGGTGCGCAGATCGTCGGTTTGGACGAACTCAAATCCAAAGAATTTCGGTTTTTTTGCACTCGTAGGCTTAGCTTTGCGGTTAAATTTAAATTTATTAAATTTTTTTATGACCTTCGTTTCTTTTACGGCAGATATATCGTTTGCGATATTTTCGGTAGAGCTTTGAAAGGTAGGTGCTTCGGATATATTATTTTCTGCAAAATTCTTATCGTCAAAAATTTCATCGTTTTGCTTTGCAGATTCTTTTGGTTGTGGGGCTACTTTTTGCGCTACACGGTCTTTGGATTTAGAGCCCTCGACGCGCTTTATATTTATCGCGCTGGATGCTAGCGTGTCGAAGCTTACCTCATCGCCGTCGGTTAGGCTAGGATCGCGCTCGCCTAGCATTTCGTAGCTATACTCGACCCCGCCCGTGGCGACTATGACATTTTCACCTCTAATAAATCCGATAAGTCTCATATACTAACATTCCCCGATTTTTTAATGAGAAATATTAGTCAAAATGAACTTAAAAAACGATTATTCTACGGTGACGCTTTTGGCTAAATTTCGCGGCATATCCACGTCGTTGCCGAGTCGCACGGAAATTTCAAGAGCTAGAATTTGTAAAATTATCATCATCTCAAAAAACTCGCTCATCGCGTGGCTTTGCTCGCTCGTTTTGATAAAATCGTCCGCGACTTCGGGCTCTTCCGGGCTGATAGCTAAAATATACGCATCGCGCGCGGCAAGCTCTTCGACATTGCTTTTCGTTTTTTCGTAGAGCAAATGCTTTGGCATCAGCGCAACCGTAAAGAGATTAGAATCGGCAAGAGCGATCGGTCCGTGCTTCATCTCGCCGCTTGGATAGCCTTCCGCGTGCAGATAGGAGATCTCTTTGAGCTTGAGTGCGCCCTCAAGAGCGAGCGGATAGAAAATATCGCGACCGATAAAGAAAAAGCCGTGTCCGTGCAGATAGTGCTTACTCATGCGGTAAATTTTATCCTGCAAGCCGTCTTTGATCTTTAAAATTTGCGGGATATGAAGCATCGCCGAAATTTCGCTCGCGTTGTTTTTGGCGGATACGGTGCCGCGCAGATTTGCAAGATAGATCACAAACATCCATAGCACCATTACCTGCGTCGCAAAAGCCTTCGTGGAGGCTACGCCCTTTTCGATGCCGGCGCGGGTGAGGATCACGCTGCCCGCCATGCGCACGATCGAGCTGTTATCGACGTTGCAGATTGCAAGCGTTCTAAGACCGGCTTTTTTGGCGATATGCAGCGCCTCTAAGGTATCGGCTGTCTCACCGCTTTGCGAGATCACGATAAAAAGGGAGTTTTTATTCAAAAACGGCTCCTTGTAGCGGAATTCGCTGGCAACTTCTACTTTTGTGCGGATTTTAGCGATGCGCTCGAAAAGATACGAGCTTACGAGCGCGGCGTGATAGCTCGTACCGCAGGCGCATAGCACGACCTCATCGATCCCCTCAAACAGCGACGCGTCAAGTTCGTCGAATTTTATCTTACCGCCCTTGATCACGCGCCCCATCATCGTTTCGGTTACGACTTGCGCCTGCTCGTAAATTTCTTTTTCCATAAAAAATCTAAAACCCTCTTTTTGCGCGTAGCTCTTATCCTTTGGAAGCTCGCTAAAGGCGCAATTATGCGGCTTAGATTTTTTAAAAACGTCGATCTGCCCGAGCTTTGCGACGCCGTAAATTTGATCGTCCAGATACGCGGCCGTATTCGCAAGCCCGATGAGCGGAGCGTCCGAGGAGCTAAAGAAAATTTCGTTTTTATCGTTTTTTGCGACGATCAGCGGAGCCGCGTTTTTGGCAAAGAAAATTTCGCCGGGTGCCGCCTTTGTGATCAAAAGCGTAGCATAAGCGCCCTCTAATCGCTTGATCGTAGCCTCATACGCCTTAAACGCGTCGTTTGTCGCCTTGAAATTTTTCTCGAAAAGATGCACGATCACTTCGGTGTCGGTCTGGCTTAAAAATTTCACGCCGTCCGCTTCGAGCTCGTCTTTGAGCTCGGTGTAGTTTTCTATGATGCCGTTATGCACGACGAAGCTAAAATCCCCAAAATGCGGATGCGCGTTAAGCTCGGTGGGCTTTCCGTGCGTCGCCCAGCGAGTATGTCCGATCGCAACGCCAAAGCCTTGCGAAGTGAAATCTTTCATCTTTTCTTCGAGATTATTTAGCTTGCCGACTGCTTTGAAATACTTTATATTCGCACTCTCGTCCATCACAGCAAGCCCAGCGCTATCGTATCCGCGATACTCGAGTTCCTTCAGTCCGTTTATTATGATTTTTTTCTTCTCTTCATTTCCGATGTAGCCTACGATTCCACACATTTTGTTTTCCTTGTTTAAAATTTGGCGCCCATTTTACTACGCTATTTTAAATTAACGAAATTCGGCTCTAAATTTAGTCCGCTTATCCGTTTTGTAAGCAAAAAATTATATAATTAGCACAAAATTTGGCTTGGGAAATCGATGGAAATTTTAGAAAAACTACAAAGCGGCGAGAGATTAAATTACGAAGACGGCGTGAAATTATGGGATTTGGATCTTTTCGATCTGGGTAAATTCGCCTTTGCTATTCGCAAAGAAAAAAACGGTAAAAACGTCTATTTCAACGCAAATCGTCATATCAATCCTTCAAATTTATGCGCAGATACCTGTAAATTTTGTGCATTTTCGGCGCACCGCAAGAACGAAAACGCCTATACGATGAGCGATGATGAGATCATGCGTATCGTGGACGAGACCGTAGCGCGCGGCACGAAGGAGATTCATATCGTAAGCTCGCACAATCCATTCGTTACGCCGCAGCAATATTTGGGAATTTTTAAAGCGATAAAACAAAAATATCCGCTTCTGCACATCAAGGCGATGACCGCGGCGGAGATCGATTATTGGCGGCGAAAGTGGAAGATGAGCTACGAGGAGACGATAGAGCTGATGATGCAAAGCGGCGTGGATTCGATGCCCGGCGGCGGCGCCGAAATTTTTGACGAGCAGATCAGGGATCAAATTTGCAAAGGCAAGGTCTCAAGCGAGCAGTGGCTGCGTATCCACTCGCTGTGGCATGCGCGCGGGCGTCAGAGCAACGCCACGATGCTCTTTGGACATATCGAAAGCCGCGCTCACCGCATCGATCACATCTTGCGCATCCGCGCGCTGCAAGATGAGAGCCTCTCTCGCGATAACGGCGGCGGCTTCAACGCCTTCATCCCGCTCGTGTATCAGCGCGAAAACAACTATCTGGACGTGAAGGGCTTTTTGGGCTCGGTCGAAATTTTAAAAACGATCGCGATTAGTAGAATTCTGCTTGATAACGTCGCGCACATAAAGGCTTACTGGGCGACCTCGACCTTAAGCTTAGCTCTCGTAGCGCAGGATTTCGGCGCGGACGATCTTGACGGTACGATCGAGAACGAAAGCATTAAAAGCTGCGCCGGCGCCGGCAGCAAAAAAGGGCAGAGCAAGCGCGATTTTATCGATATGATCGGCACTGCGGGTTTTGTGCCCGTAGAGCGCGATAGCTTGTATAATCAGATCGAAATTTACGAATAAATTCTAAAGGAGGAGCAAGTGGAGAAA